>JBAVOF010000723.1:0-6276 GCA_049691835.1 Polyangiales bacterium | reverse complement strand
GATTGTTCGATCTGCAAGTGCGCGCGCTCGGTGACACCCACATAGATGGGCATCACACGACGGAAGATTTGGCAATCGCACTGGGGCAGGCATTTTCCCAAGCTCTGGGCGACAAGGCCGGGATCCGCCGCTATGGCTCGGCCACCTTGCCCATGGACGAGGCCTGTGTGACCTGCGCCCTGGACTTGTCCGGGCGTCCCTACTTCGTTTGGGCCGTGACTCTGCCCAAAGCCAAGATCGGCGACTTCGATTCGGAGCTCGCCGAGGTCTTTTTCGAGGGTTTCGCGCGCGGGAGTCAATGCAACTTGCACATGCGCCAACATGGCGGGGACAACCTCCATCACGTCATCGAAATCAGCTTCAAGGCATTCGCACGGGCCCTTCGTCAGGCGACCGAAATCGACCCGAGGGTGGTGGGCGTGCCTTCGACCAAGGGCACGTTGAAGGAATGACGAGGGGTCGGGTAGCGATCGTCGACCTGGGCCTCGGGAATCTGCACAGCGTGGCCAAGGCATTCGAGCGAGCGGGCGCCAATCCCGAGCTCAGTGCGGATCCAGAGCTCTTACTGCGCGCCGATCGCCTCGTCATGCCTGGCCAGGGCGCCTTCAAGGAGTGTGCGCATGCGCTGGCCGGGGAAATCGGCGAGGCGGTGCGCGCATGGATCCAAAGCGGGCGCCCGTACTTGGGCATCTGCCTCGGCATGCAAGCCTTGTTCGAGTCGAGCGAAGAAGCTCCCGGCGCGGAGGGTCTCGGGATCTTTCCGGGGACCGTGAAGCGATTTGCCGCAGATTTGCGCGACGCGGATGGCCGTCGATTGAAGGTGCCGCACATCGGATGGAACCAGGTGCAGAGCACGCATCCCGTGTTCGAAAATGGCGAGTGGTACTATTTCGTTCACAGCTACTACTGCGTGCCCGTGGAAGAGAGCTTGGTTGCAGCGACCACGGACTACGGTGGACCGTTTTGCTCGGCAATCGCCCGCGACAACGTGCTCGCCTGCCAGTTTCATCCAGAGAAGAGTCAGCATGCCGGTGCACGTTTGATCGCCCATTTCCTCGGAGACGTTTCGTGGAGCTGATTCCAGCGATCGATCTGCTCGATGGCAAGGTGGTTCGATTACACCAGGGCAAGTACGACGAGGTCACCGTTTACGATCATGATCCGGTCGCCATGGCTAGACGGTTCGAGGCCTCTGGCGCCAAGAGGCTTCACGTCGTGGATCTGGAGGGCGCGCGTAGCGGGCGGCCAGTCCATATTCCGGTCATTCGAGGCATCCTTCGCGAGACCGGGCTTCAGGTGCAAATCGGTGGAGGCGTGCGAAGTGAAGAGGTGGCGGCTCAATGGATGAGCGCCGGAGCGGCTCGCGTGGTGCTCGGGACCGTGATCGTCAAAGAGCCGCAGGTTGCCCGAGCGATATGCGACCGGTTCCCCGGAACGGTGGTCATTGCGCTCGACGCGCGCGATGGAAAAGTTGCGGTCGAAGGCTGGCAGGAACAAAGCAACCAAGGCCTACTCGAGCTTGCCAGGGAAGTCGATGGCTGGAACATCGGCGCGATCCTGTTCACCAACATTTACAGGGATGGGACAAGGGAAGGACCGGACGTGGCCGCGACGGCGGACTTGCAATCGCATCTCGTCACTACGGTGATCGCCTCGGGAGGGATCGGAAGCCTGGACGACCTTCGGGCGCTGGCAGCGGCGGGAGTTCGCGCAGCCGTCTGCGGTCGCGCGCTGTACTCGGGCGCGTTCACGTTGTCCGACGCATTCGCCGCGCTAGAAGAGACCTGATGCTTGCCAAACGAATCATCCCCTGTCTCGACGTCAAAGAAGGGCGCGTCGTGAAGGGTATCAATTTCGTGGGGCTCCGCGATGCAGGAGATCCGGTGGAGTCCGCGCAGCGATACAGCGCGGGCGGGGCCGATGAGATCACCTTTCTCGACATCACCGCATCGCACGAGAACAGGCGCACCCTCTTCGAGCTGGTAGACCGTACGGCCTCGACCGTGGCCGTCCCACTCACCGTCGGCGGTGGCGTGAGGGAGCGACGCGACGTGAGCGAGCTTCTGCACGCGGGCGCAGACAAGGTTTCGATCAATAGTGCCGCGGTGGCCAACCCGACCTTCATCCAAGATATGGCCGAGGCGTACGGATCGCAGGCGATCGTCGTGGCGATCGACGCCAAACGGATTGCCGGGCGCACCGACCAGTGGACCGTTTATACCCACGGCGGCCGCCGGGATACGGGACTCGATGCGATCGCCTGGGCTAGGCGGATGGCCGAGTACGGCGCAGGGGAGATTCTCCTGACGAGCATGGACCGGGACGGGACCCGGGACGGCTACGATCTGGGCTTGACTCGCGCAGTTGTGGACGCGATACCAATTCCGGTTGTAGCTTCGGGGGGAGTCGGAACCCTCGAGCACGTGCGTGAGGGTCTTGCAGCCGGAGGGGCGGATGCAGCGCTTGCAGCTTCGATCTTTCATGACGGCCACTTCACCGTGGCGGAGGTCAAAGAGTACTTACTCGGTTGCGGGGTGTGTGTGCGGCCCCCGGAGCGGGATTGAGGGGAAACGATGAGTAGAGACGTCGGCGTGGGCCAATTGGTGCAGGAGCTACAGCAGCGCGGCGATCGCCTCCCGTTCGAGATCGGCGCGTTCGTGGCGCTCGAAGCCTGTGAGGGGTTGCTCCAGCAGTCAGTGAGGCTCGGGGCGGACGACGTCCGGGTGACTGTGGAGGGTTCGGTGATCCTGTCGCAATCGGCCGAGCGGGCCGAGCCCGACGAGGCAGCGCGATCGCTGGTTTCGGTGCTCGCACGCTTGTTGACCGCGGCAGGGCCTGGCGTCCCGCCATACCTCACGGAGCTCGTCCAAGAGACGGGGACTGGGCAGCACCCGCATGATCTTCGTCACCTTCACGATGCGATCGAAGCATCACTGATTCCGATCAACCGTGGAGCGTCCCGGCGCGTGCTCGCCAGGCTCGTTCGAGAAAGCGACCGGCCTCCTGCGCCGGTAGCTCGGCACCAAATCGATCCACACGAGCTCGATGCCGAGTTGGATGAGCTACTGCGTGACCCCGTCTCGCGCACCTTGGAGCCCGAGCAGGCGAGGTTGCCATCGACGGTGGACGAGGACGAGGAGCCCATCACCGAGCGAATTCGCATCCCTGACGTGGTGACACGGGGAGCCAGCAGGGAGGATCGCCAAGAGGGAATCGCGACCGCTGCGGCCCAAAGGACTCGGTGGGAGTCTGCACCGCAGCCGATCACTGCGACCATCCGAAAGTGGCAGCCGCTGGACCGAGATTCGGAGACGGAGTTGGCGTCGGCGCCAGCGACGGTCTCAGCTGCGGTACCAGAAACAGCGGCCGTGCCGGAGCCGGCGGCCGTGCCCGTGCCGGTGTCAACGATAGTGGCGGTGTCAGCGACAGAGCCGGTACCGGTACCGTTGTCGGCGACGGTGCAAACTTCGCCCACAGCGCTTACGCCAGTGCCGGTGCCAGTGCCCGTGCCAGAGTCAGAGCCAGTGTCAGTCTCGGCGACGGCGCTGTCCTCGGATTCTGCGTTCGTCTCGGAGACTTCGGCTCCGTCTGCGCGAGAGCCTGGGTACGATCGAGCGTCGCTGCCCGAGTCCCGGCTTCCGAAACGCCGTGGTGGATGGGGTGTTTGGGTGCTGGCTGCCGGCTTGGGTTTGGGCGCGTATGCGCTCGCTAGGACGCCTGCTCTTCGTTCGGTGCTGGACTCCGGAACCCCCAGAGCCGCGCCCGTGCCCGGAGGCCTGATCGAAGTGAACGTCAGTCCGGCCGACGCGCAGATCTTCGTCTTCGTCGGACGCGGTCCCGCGCTTGCCTCGGGTCTGCCTGTCGATGGTGCCCACGAGTTCGTCGTGTTCGATCGTGGGCTGCGTCCGTCGAGGGGCGTGGTTCCAAAGGGGGCGAGCTGGACCTCGACCGAGCAAGGCTTTCTCTACGAGCTCGCCGTGCAAGCCCAGCCTGCCGGAACGGCTTCCGACGCTCTCGATCTCGGTCGCCCCGAGGCCCTGCCTGCTTCAGCTGATGAGAAAGGTCGTTTGGGAACGGTTCGCGTCATCACGAATCCGCAGGGCGCGAAGGTTTATCGCTTTGTCGGACTCGGGCCGAGGACGCTGATCCGGGCTTCTTCGATCCAAGAGGGCCAAGAAATTTTAGTTTACCACCCGGAGCACGAAACGCGACGCGCCGTCATAGGGCCGAGCGATTGGCAACCCGGTGCAGACCAGGGTGCCTACGAGGCAAGCTTGGAGGTGGAGCTGCCCCCCCTTCCTGCGTCAGTCGTTCCGGAAACGCCGAAGCACTGATTCGACCTCGCTTCGAATCGAGCCCAGCTGCTTCTCGGAGTCGGCTTCGAAGCGCAGGACCAGCGCCGGTTGAGTATTGGACGCCCGAACCAGGGCCCAACCACCGTCGAATTGGATGCGCGCCCCATCGATGTCGACGAGGTGATGTGTGGGTCGGTAGTGGTCGACGACTCGCTGCACCAACTCGAATTTCACGGAATCATCACAGTCGACTCGAATCTCGGGAGTAGCGAATGTCTGCGACACGTCGCTGAGCATGTCGTGAAGTGGCACATCGCTCCAGGAGACGATTTCGAGAAGTCGTAGCGTCGCATAGATCGCATCGTCGAACCCATAGTACCGATCCGCAAAGAAGATGTGTCCGCTCATCTCGCCCGCGAGCAGGGCGTGTTCTTCCTTCATCTTGGTCTTGATCAACGAGTGGCCGGTTTTCCAAAGAACTCCGCGCCCCCCATGCGCCTCGATGTCGTCGTACATCGTTTGAGAGCACTTCACTTCTCCGATGATCGTTGCTCCCGGGTGCTTCGCGAGCAGCGCGCGCGAAAGGATGATCATGAGCTTGTCGCCCCAGATGATCTCACCGCGGGCGTCGACCACTCCCACGCGGTCGGCGTCGCCGTCGTATGCGAATCCGAGCTCCAACCCGTCACTCTTCACCCGTTCCTGGAGCATCTCGAGGGTCTGAGGCTCGGTGGGGTCGGCGTGATGAACAGGAAAGGTTCCGTCCATCTCACAGAGCAGTGCAACCGGATGTAGCCCCAGCGCGTTCATCGTTGCGACGGCGAGCGGCCCCCCGGCTCCGTTGCCCGCATCGATCGCGAATCGGATATCGTGCCGACCGAGTTGTATGTCGTTCTGCGCGCGCTGCACGTAGGCCGGTGTGGGATCGAACGACTCGATCTCGCCTCCGGGTCGGCGTTGGTAACCCTGGCCTTCCATGATGGTGCGCAACTCGACGATATCGTCGCCGTAGAGCGATCCTTTGCCCACCATCATCTTAAAGCCGTTTTCCGCCGGAGGATTGTGGCTTCCGGTGATCTGAATGCCACCATCGAGGTCCAGGTCGTGTACGGCGAAATAAAGGAGGGGGGTCGGTCCGACACCGATGTCGACCAGCTTGAGCCCAGTTTCGAGCAGCCCGGCGCAAAGCGCCTGGTGCAGGCGCGGGGAGCTCAATCGGCAGTCGCGTCCAACTGCGATGCGGTGCAAGCCACGCTTCGCGTAAAACGTTCCGAGGCTGAGGCCCAAGGCGTGAACGAAGTCGTCGTCGAAGTCCCGGGCGGCATGTCCTCGAATGTCGTACTGGCGGAACACATGCGGGTTCACCGAATCACCTCCGGGCGTCGTCCCGATCGCGAAGCTTTGCGACGACGTCCCGGACGTCTTGTGCGCGGTTTCGGGGTACGACGAGCAGCGCATCACCCGCATCCACCACGACCAGATCATCGACGCCGACGAGTACCACGAGCTTGCCGTCGGGGGCGATGACGTAGTTCCCGGACGCATTTACCGCGATGCCGTCTTGGGGCAAGACGTTGGCTTGATCATCGCGCGGCGCGAGCTCCCACGCAGAGGTCCAGCTGCCTAAGTCGGACCACCCGAACGAGCCAGGCACGACGCTGACCGCACTGACCTTCTCCATGATTCCGTGGTCGATGCTCACGGCCGGTAACTCGGCATATGTCGCTTCGATCAGCGCGGCTTCTCGCCCAGCCTTAGCAGCTTCGTCATAGCGCTGAAGCTCTCGACCGAGGCCGGGCAAATGCTGGTCGATCGCTTCCAAGATCCGAGCGGCTAGAAAAAAGAACATGCCGCTGTTCCAGAGAAAACTTCCGCTGGCCACGAACTGCTCGGCGCGTTGGCGATTCGGCTTTTCCACGAACCGGCGGGCTCGGAAGACTCCGGGGTCGAGCTCCGAGCCAACCTCGATGTATCCGTAGCC
>JBAVOF010000722.1:0-1568 GCA_049691835.1 Polyangiales bacterium | reverse complement strand
GTTCGGTACGAGTCAGTCCCTGCGCTGTTCATCGAGATCGAATAGTTGAAATCGATGTTGAACATTGCGAGATCGAAGTTTACACCGAACCGAGCGATGGCTTGGTAGATGGCTAGGTTCACTTCTTTGGGTTTGACCTTGGCGTCGAACTTTTCGCCACCCACGACCGTGCCTTGCACAAGCACCTTCGTGTTGAAATGGTTGACGTAGCCAGCGTATAGAAAGAGCTTGAAGTACGAGTTTTGGTAAGGGACGAAGCCGCCGTTGAAGGGGAGCTCGAAAGAGTTCGTGCGCCCCTTGAGTCGAGTGATGACGTCTTGCCCACCGAGCTGTTCACCGCTGAATGAGAACGCCCAGCGATTGAAGGAGAGCAAAGCCTCCATGAACCATTTGCGCTTTTTCACTCTCGCACCGAAACCGGCTTGCCAACCTGAATACGTAGTTCGAACGCGTCCGGTTTCCAGCATTTCCACGAAGGTGGTCCCGCTCACACCCCCGAATACCTTGATGTCGAGCTTCGGCTGCTGCGCCGACCCCACGGACGGCGCCGCCAAGACTGTCACCGAGGCCAGCGCGAGCAGCAAACGTAACGACGACTTATTCATCGTCATGCCGGAAACAGGTACTCCTGACCGTCGATGATGAACTTCTTGTCCATGATTCGAGGCCACATGGGTTTCGTCCGCAGCTTGGCTTTCTGCCACTGCTTATGTTCTTCTCGGAGCTTTTCGAACAGCTCGGGCATCTGTTCGCGAAGGTTGATCTTCTCGGACTTGTCCGTTTCGAGGTCGTGAAGCTCGGCCCAACCGTCGCGGGTGCTCAGGATGAGCTTGTACTTGCCGTCCCGCAGCGCCCAGATGTGATCGGCTCTCCAGAACAGGCGTTCGTGAGGCAGCCCGTCGTTCGTGCCGGTGAGGTAAGGAATCAAGTCGACGCCGTCATACTCGCGATCGCCCGGGAGGACGCCACCTGCCGCGGCAACGCTAGTGGCAAATATGTCAGTCGACGAGACAGGATGGTCGTAGCGCATACCGGCAGGGATCCTGCCCGGCCACTTCATCATGAAGGGAACGTTGATGCCCCCCTCGAACTGGGTGAGCTTTCCTCCCTTGAGCGGTCCATTGTCGGTCGCATGGGTGTAGGAGGCGCCGCCGTTGTCGCTCAAGAGAAAGATGAGCGTGTCTTCTTCGATGCCAACGTCCTTGATCGTTTGGTGGACTTCACCGATGGCGTCGTCGAGCGCGGAGATCATCGAGTAGTAGACGCGCTTGTTGTCGTCCTCCACGTAGCCGTAGCGGCAATAGTATTCAACCGGTGCTTGAAAAGGCACGTGAGGCGCGCTGAACGCCGCATAGAGGAAGAACGGCTCGTCCTTGTGCTCTCGGATGTACTTCTTCATGCGATCGCGGAACGCGAAGGTCAGGTACTCTTCTTCTCGGACCACCTTTCCGTTCTCGAGGATCGCTGCTTGCTCGCGGCGGCCCATGTTCCACTGGTACTGCGCGCTGAAGGACTGGTGCTCGTGGTTGATGATGTGCGGCCAGTTTCGCTCGGGCGTATAGAGGGAG
>JBAVOF010000721.1:0-7495 GCA_049691835.1 Polyangiales bacterium | reverse complement strand
GGATGGATACGCTTGCGGCCACCGCTGGCCCGGAAGAGATCGCGAACGCGGCGGCGCGCCTGGGCTGCCGAAGCGTTGCATTCACGTACAACGATCCAGTGATTTTTCTCGAGTACGCGCGGGACGTCGCCTCGGCCTGCAAAGCCCACGGCATCCGCACGGTCGCGGTGACCGCCGGGTACGTCAGCCCGGCGCCACGGACCGAATTTTTCGGGTTCGTCGATGCGGCCAACGTCGACTTGAAGGCGTTCGACGACGGCTTCTACCGTCGGGTTTCCGGCGGCGAGCTCCAACCAGTGCTCGACACCCTGCGCTATCTGCGCCACGAAACAGGGGTCTGGTTCGAGATCACAAATCTCGTGATCCCGGGTCACAATGACGCTGAGGATCAGATCCGTCGGATGTCCAATTGGATCGTTGAGGAGCTCGGGCCGGACGTGCCCCTTCATTTCTCGGCGTTTCATCCCGATTACAAGATGCGCGACGTGCCGCCGACGCCACGCTCCACGTTGCGACGCGCCAGAGACCTCGCTAAGCAGGCAGGCATCCGCCACGTGTACACGGGCAACGTTCACGATCGGGAGGGCGACACTACTTACTGCTCCGACTGCGGTTCCATCCTGATCGCGCGCGACTGGTATGAGATCCTCGTTTGGAATCTCGACGATGGGGCCTGCCCGGCCTGCGGTGCCCGATGCCCTGGAGTGTTCGAGCCAAGTCCCGGACGCGGAGGAGCCCGCAGCCTTTCCGTCAAGATGGCGCGCGACGGGATCCGGCTTTGCTAGTTTGTCCCGCCCTCAATCCGCTAGCCTTCATCTGGCGGTTGGATGAGGATCTTTCCCAAGAACTCGAGCACGGCGCGAATGCGCGCACTGTCGCGGAGATCCTTGTGCACGGCTTGCCAAATCTGGCGCGGCTCAGGGGCGCCTTCGAGCGGCACCCGAATTAGGTGAGGGTCGTGGTCTGCGACGAGGCAGGGAAGCAATGCGATTCCCGTACCCGCGACGGTGGCCGAGTACGTCGCGGAGACGCTGTCGGAGCGGAGCGCCACGCGGGCACCGTCCATGCGTGCCTCGATCCAGTCGTTCTCGCGGCGGAACGGCCGTACGTTGGCGAAAAGAATCAGCTGATGCCCCGCCAAGGAGTTGTCAGGAAGGCCGAAGCGATCGACATAGTCGAGCGAGGCGTACAGCCCGAGATGAATGAAGGAGAGCCGTTTGATGATCAGGTCCTCCTGAGTCGGCCGAGCCAAACGAAGCGCGATGTCCGCCTCACGCCGGGCGAGGTTTACGTCTAGGTTGGTGCACTGGAGCTCGAGCTCGATTTCCGGGTAGCGCTCGCGGAAGCGACGCAGATGCGGCGCGATGAATCGCGTCGTCAGCATCTCGGTCGCGGTTAGTCGGACTACGCCCTCGAGCTTCTGGTCTTCGCCGGCGACATCCCGCTCGACACCGAGAGCCTCGCGCTCAATGCGCTCCGCACGCGGCAGCAAGCGGTGTCCGGCGTCGGTCAGCACGTAGCCGGTGGGCGTCCGATCAAATAGGCGCGCGCCAAGCTCTTCCTCGAGCTTCACCAGGCGGCGACCGACCGTGGTTGGGTCCAGCGTTAGTGCAGCCCCTGCTGCAGCCAGCGTTCCATAGCGCTGAAGCGTCAGGAAATAGCGGACATCGTCCCAGTTAAACATGGCCTGCAGCATCGCAGCGTTGGGGCAGGGACGCAACTGCGAAATTGCCTTTTCGACCTGCGTCGAGGAGAGCTAATCAGGCGCTAAATACCTCATATGACGGCGGAAAGGAGTTCATCATGCACACTCTCAGTCAAATGAATCCGACACTCCATGCGGAGGTCCTTCGAAGGCAAGAACAGGTCTGGACGGACCTGGTTGCAGCGCTGGATAAGGCTTGGACCAACTGGTTGGCCCGTCGCTGGACGCCCGTGACGGGGGTTTCGTCCGACGAGATCCTCGCTGATCTCGCCTACGGACGGGACTAGGAACGACCGCAGAAAGCACGAGACTTCAATCCTAGGCCACGTTGGTACTGCAAAAATCTGTTAGTATAAGAATCTGAGCGTCCGGAGGGGGACCGATGATTCGACCGGTAGATATCGTGATCGTGGCCTGGGTTGCTGTTTGGATGGGCGCGGCCGGCTGCGGCGGAGGAACGACCGCGAACGGAAACGTGGCGCCGGCGATCACATCGACGCCGTCAACGACCGCCACCGTGGGGGTCCCCTACAACTACACGGTGACGGCAAGCGGCATGACGCCGCTGAGCTTCGCCCTGCTCAACGGACCCGACGAGTTCCTGGTTCACCCAACGACCGGCGTGGTGACATGGACTCCGCAGAGCCCGGGTACGGTGTCCGTCGAGGTCAGCGCGACCAACCTCGCTGGAAGCGACACGCAACCGTTTGAGGTCGAGGTCGAGGGCCTGACCGGCCCGGTATTCGTCACCGAGCCGCCGACCGAAGCAACGGTGGCGGCCCAGTATGCGTACGACCCGGCCGTCGTCGCCGGTGGGACCGTCTCGTGGAGCGCGCCAGTGGCGCCCCCGGGGCTTGCGATCGACACGGATACCGGCGCTGTTCGATGGACACCGACCGCCGCACAAGAGGGCACTCAGAATGTGACGATCCGGGCGACGGATTCGGTAAGCGCCTTGTTCACGGACCAAGCATTCTCGGTCACGGTGCAAGACACTGGTGGTCCTGCCGTGATCACCTCGACGCCTCCGACTCGCGTGTACGCCGGTGAGGTGCTGAGCTACGGGGCCACCGCATCCGGGGCGCCTACGATTCAGTGGACCGTGCAAGATCCGTCGACTGGAGCTCCAGCGGTGGGCGTGGCCATCGTAACTAGCCCTCCGACCGGCGCAGCTGTAACCGTAGAGTGGGACACCGCCAGCACGGTCCCTGGCGACTATAGAATCGCGATCCAGGCCGACAACGGACTCGGAGCTGCGAGCGTCCAGGAGTTCACCGTGACGGTGGACCCCCGTCCGCCGGTGCCGGAGATCGATCTGGTCACGATGCCACCGCCCTCGACGATATTGGTCGGGACCGCTTACAACTACGACGTCGAGCTGACGCCTCAAAGCGAGAGCGCCGGCGTGGTCTGGAGTCTCGTGGGGGCGACCGTTCCCACGGGATTGGCTATCACAGTCGATTCGGAGACCGGCGCGGTGGGCTTCACCGCGCCGACATCGAACGGCGAAATTCGATACGCCTACACCGTGCGCGCGCAGAACGCGCTCGGGGAGGGCGACGAGGCCACGATCAGCGTTGACGCGGTCTACCCGCCGGCAGCCCCCGTGCTCATGGTGATGCCCGGCACGATGTTCACCCTCGACGTTGGGGAGAGCTTTCCGGGCGCTTCGGTCATGGCCACGGGGAACCCGACGCCGGTGCTCACCATCGCCGGCACGCTTCCGGATTTCCTTCAGTTCGATCCGGCAACTGGGCTGCTCTCCGCATCGACGAGCAAGCCGGCACCCGCTGAATCCGACATCGGCCTCCACTCGTTCGACATCGTGGCAAGCAATACCGAAGGAGTGAACAGCTCCACTATCGACATCACGGTGATCGCCGCGCCTCCTCGCGTCGATTCGATCACGCCGGCTGCAGGCCGACGCCAATCGGACGTCCCGATCACCGTTCGCGGAGCGGGGTTCGTCAGCGTGGCAACGCCGGTGATCCGGCTGCAGCTCGGGACTTATGTCGAGTCACTCAGCACGGTGTTCGTTGACGAGACCACACTGACGGCGACGGTGCCCATCGACATCGCGCGTCCATCGGGGGTGTACGACGTCGTGGTCGACCAGGGCTCCACCACCACTTTGCCCAAACGCTTCACCGTGACGTCCGGCAGTGGCACGACGCTCAGCGGAAGTGTTGGGGTGGACATCACACTCACCGCCTCGGACAGTCCGCACGTGATCACGGCCGATCTTCGAATCGAGAATGGGGCTACCCTCACCATCGAGCCAGGCGCTGTCGTCATGCTGGCGGGCAACAGCAATCTTCGTATCGACGTCGGCGCCAACAGCGCTGGTGCTTTGGCGGCCGATGGCGGCGAACCTGGCGTGGGCGACCAAATCGTATTCACGCGCTTCCAAGATGTCGGCGGCCCTGCGCCCAGCGGTCACTATCGCGGGCTTCGTTTCGGGGCAAACATCATCTCGGCAACGACAGTGCTTCGAAACGTCGTTCTCGAATTCGGCGGACGCCGCAACACCGACGTGGAACGCGGCGCCATGGAAGTGCTCAGTGGCTCGGCACCTCGAATCCATGACTCGATCATCCGCGAGAGCCTGAACTATGGTCTCTATGCGCAGTCTGGCGCCGGGACGAGCGCGGTCGACTGGTTCAGCCACAATCAGCTCACCTCGAATGGACGCTCACCGGTGACCATTGGCTCCGACGACGTGTCGACCTTGGGCACCAACATCGACTTGGCGGGCAACGGTCAAGACCGAGTCTTCGTCCGCGGGTCGACCGTCAGCCGAGCCAACGCGACCTGGCGAAACTATGGGGTTCCGTTCTACCTGAGCAACGGGCTCTTCGTCCGAGGCGGGACCACCATGACGGTGATGCCGGGCACGGAGATGCGATTCGCCCCGGCACAGCGATTTCAGGTCGCGAGCGGAACCGAGGCAGCGGTCTTGGTTGCGTCGGGGACGCCTGCAGCACCCATTCGGATGCTAGCCGACAGCGGCACCTGGGCTGGCATCCAGCTCGGCAGTCGCGTGGGGGCGGGAACCGTTCTGCGTAGCGTGCGGGTCGAGGGCCTCAGCGCCACCGTGAGCGGCGGGCTTCGCGTCGACGACCCGAACCCTGCCGGCACCCGCCCTGCGATCGTGGAGAACTGCCTGTTCCGCAGCGTCGAGCCAGGGTCCGTCGGCGTCTACCTATCCGGCAATGCGGGCGTCAGCTCCTTCGAGAACAACGTGATCGATACCGAAGCGTTCTCGATCGATGCTGCGCTGGCCGGATTCAGCGACCTACTTCGCGCTTCGAACAAGTATGAAGCGCCGCTTCGCGTCCGCGGCAGCACGGCCAGCGGTCTGGACATGGTGTGGAGCAAGCCAGTCGCGGGCGACGCGTCGACGCAGCCGATTCGACCTAGCGGCAACCTGAACGTGTCGAACGGGTCGCTACGGATCGAGGCAGGCAACCGAATTGAAATGCCCGACGACGGCCAACTCAGCATGACGGACAGCCAATTGGTGGTAGACGGGACGCCGAGCGACCCCGTGGTGTTCGAACCCGCTGCGGGCGCAGCCTACTGGCGCCGGATTCGTCTGCGCGGGGCTGGCAGCTCGGGCGTGTCGCGCATTGCCCATGCGGTGCTCGAGGCGGCTGGCTCCAACCCAGGACAGGGTGCAGCACCGGAGCGCGCCGCCATCGTGGTGGAGACCAGCGCTGGGGTCCCCGCAACACCGAGGGTCACCGATACCGTCATCTCAAACAGCAATGGCTTCGGTATGACGTTTGCGAACGAGACGCACTGCGGCGGCGGTTGCAACGACAACACGATCATGGGCTCGCGTTTCTCGCCGATCCGGATGTACGCGAATTTCGTGGGACGCTTCGGCACGGGAAACCTCATGGCCGGAAACAACACGTCTGGTGCCTTGGGCCACGACGGTGTCTGGGTCCTAGGCGATTCGATCGATACGAGTGCGACGTGGCCCGCCAATGACGTGCCCTACGTCGTTCAGGGCGACATCGAGCTACGCCAGTCGAGCCCCTTGGATCCGATTCCGGTGCTGACGATCCAGCCGGGCACAGAGATCCGCTTCGCCGACGGTCGGCGGCTGCGTATCGGCGAAGGCAATGACGGGGTTCTCGACGCGCGAGGGACCAGCACCGAGCCGATCACGTTCACGAGCGTCGACACGGTAGCGCCCGTGTTCTGGCGAGGCATCGAGTTCGAGCAAGGCTCTGGCGGCTCGATGCTCGATTGGGTAACGGTCTCGTTTGGCGGCAGTGCGGACAACACCGGGAACCTCATTTTCCGTTCGGGCTCGCTCGTGACCGTCGGGTCCGTCGCCTTCACGCATTCCGCGGACTACGCGGCCGTGATCTACTCCGGCTCGGCTCCGATGTTCATGGGGCCGCCCTCCGACAGGACATACACGCTCAATGGCCAGGAATCGAACCCGGGTCTCGGGGATCCGGCGTACGACTGCGTGCGTGACATCGCAGCCAGTACCTGCACCCAGCCATAGCGACCGCGATAACCGAACAGCCTCCTCTTGGTTTCATCGCCGGAGCTTGCGCACTGAGATCGGCTCTCCTAGGCTCCCGCCTTGGTGTCGAACGAGGACAAGCGCTCCCAAAAGACTTTGGCGGTTCATGGTGGCGAGCCCAGGGCGTATCCGTACGACGCGCTGGCCGCGCCGATCGTGCAAACGGCGACGTATTCGTTTGCCGACACCGACGAGCTGATCGCGTACTTCGAGGGTCGAAAGGAACGCGAGGAGTACGGGCGTTACGGAAATCCGTCGGTACGCCTGGTCGAAGACAAGGTGGCGGCGCTCGAGGGCACCGAGGACGCGGCCGCGTTCGCGAGCGGCATGGCCGCAATGACCTCCACGATTCTCGCGCTAGTGAAATCAGGCTCACACGTCATCCTGTTCGCGGATTGCTATCGCCGTACTCGGCAGTTCGTGACGACGTTCCTGGTTCGCTTTGGTGTGTCGAGCACTCTGATTCCACCGGCGGACGTGGGGGCACTGCGATCCGCGATTCGGCCGGAGACCCGCCTGCTCATCGCCGAGGCGCCGACCAACCCCTACCAGACCGTTCCAGACCTCGAGCAGGTGGTTGAGATCTGCCGCGAGCGGCATATCAAGACGCTCATCGACAGCACATTCGCGACCCCGGTGAACTTCAGGCCAGCGAGCTACGGGATCGACATCGTGATGCACAGCGCCACGAAGTACCTGGGCGGTCACAACGACGTCCTCGGTGGTGTCGTGGCCGGGAAGGCGGGGCTCGTCTCGCTCGTTCGCGACCTTAGGAGTGTCTTCGGAGCGTGTCTCGATCCGCACGCGGCGTATCTTCTACACCGCGGCATGAAGACGCTGGCGCTCCGCGTCGAGCAGCAAAATCGCTCGGCACAGGCTCTGGCCGAGCGGCTCGAGCGGCATCCACGGGTGCGCAAGACCTGGTATCCGGGCCTAGCTTCTCATCCAAGCCACGAGACGGCCAAGCGACTCATGAGCGGTTTCGGCGGCGTGGTGACCTTCGAGCTGGATGCTGATCTGGAGGGCACGAGCCGCTTCATCGATGCCTGTGCGATCCCTCGGATCGCGCCCAGCCTCGGCGGTGTCGAGTCCCTGATCGAGCAACCGGCCTTGATGAGCTATTTCGAGCTGAGCACCCAGGAGCGCGAGGCGATCGGTATCAAGAACAACCTCGTTCGCTACGCCGTGGGCATCGAAGACACCGACGAACTGATCGCCGACGTGCTGAGCGCGCTGGACCGAAC
>JBAVOF010000720.1:0-9712 GCA_049691835.1 Polyangiales bacterium | reverse complement strand
ACGCAGGGATGAGCGAGCCATCGAGTGCCGACCCGGCCGGTCGAGGTCCAAGCGATCGGCTCAGTGTACGCGTCTTCGAGCTGCGGCGGTCCGGCGAACGCCTCGCCGAAGCCGTGCCCGCAGGGTTACGGCGAGGTCTTCGCCGCGCCCTGTCGGCGGCTGTCTTCGCCGCCGTCGGTCTGATGCTGTTTCGACAGCTCTCCGGCACCGACTGGCCGGAGGTCCTGCGCTCGGTCCCGCGCTCGCCGTGGTTTTACGTTTTGTTCCTGGCGCGATATTTCCTCTTGCCCATCACGGATGCGCTTTCGTATTCGGCCATCTGGACGACGAACCTCTTTCGTCACTTCGGCGCTTTCCTGATGAAGCGCCTGCTCAATAGCTCGTTTTCCGCGGGCGCGGGCGACGTTTACCTCCTGTTGTGGACCGTCAAGACGCTTGGAGTGACCTATAGGCAGGCCTTCTCCGCGGCGAAGGACGTGACTTTGCTATCAGCCGCCGCAGCCAATGCAGTGGCGGTCGTAGTGTTGGGGGCCTATCTGGGATACGGCGATCTTTCCCTCATGCAGTCGGTGCGTCCAGGCGTGCTCGGCCTCATCATCGGTGTCACTCTCGTGACGGCGCTGCTGAGCCTGTTGATCATCCGTTTTCGCGGCAAGGTTCTGGGCATCAGCGCGAGCATCATGTGGCGCATCCTCGGCTACCACGGCGCGCGCAGCGCCTCTAGGATCCTCCTGCTCGGGCTGCAGTGGACGGTGGGTCTGCCAGGGTCACGTTTGTCCGATTGGATCAGCCTGCTCGTCGTCGACTTGCTGGTGTCCCGTACCCCGCTGGTCCCGGCGCGAGAATTCCTGTTCCTTTCGCTGGCGTTGGGCCTGGCCGGCACGATCGACGCCCCCGAAGCGCAGGTGACCGCCATGTTCCTGACGGACACCGCCCTGCTTCAAGTAGGCGCCGTAGGCTCATTGATCGCGGCGGCGGTGTGGAGAGCCAAGCCGCACACGCTGGACGGCGCCTCCATGCGGAGGTAAACGATCGTCGTGCGCATAGCCTATTTCGTGCACGGCAACGGTCGCGGGCACGCGATGCGTGCGCGATCGCTAGTTCCGGCGCTCCGCGCGCATGGCCATGAAGTGCATCTGTACTCGGGGGGCGATGCCACCGCGATGCTCAGCGAGCTCGGGGGCGTGTCGATCGACACGTTCGATCCCGGGCCGCGACTCGCGCGACGTTTCGTCGCTCGCTTTGTCTCTGATCGTCGTCTCCTGCGCGATCTCCATCCCGACGTCCTGTTGACCGATGGCGACTCACCGTCGCTGCATGCAGCAATGTCGGCGCTGATCCCGAGCATTGCAATCGGTCATGGTCTTCTCTTTGCTCATTGCCACTTGCCCATCGCTCTGCCGCTTCATCAGCGCATCCGGGAAGCGCTCAACGCGGGGAGCGCTTCCTGGCTCGCGCATCGCGTGATCGTGGTGCATTTTGGCGCTCTCATTCCTCTTGATCCTCGCGCCGTGGTCGCACGCCCCGATCCACGCCCAGACCTCCCCGAGGGCGCTGCGGTGCGGGGCGATTCGCTGGTCGTGTACGCGGGACAGGCGGATCTTTCTGCATACGTACGGGAGCTTCACGCGCGGGGACACCGGCTCTTGGTCTTCGGTCGGGCGAAGAACCTACCCGGTGACATCGTCGCCGAGACACCGAACGTGGCGCGCTTCGCAGCCGCGCTTCGCGACTGCCGAGGCGTCGTCGGGACAGCAGGCTCCAACCTCGTTGCCGAGGCCGCCGTGCTGGGTCGTCCGCTTCTCTTGCTCGCTCCCGGCCACATGATCGAGCAGCAGGTCAACGCACGTCTCGCGGAACGCGACGGATTCGCGATCGCTGCGTCCGCAGATGCGCTGGACCTCACTGCGATACAACGCTTCGAAGAGCTTCTGGTGCGAGGCGTGTCGCCGAGCCAACCGAGCACACCGACGCTCACCGATGCGCTGCTGGCCTGCCTCACCGAGCTCGAATCCGGCGTTTGACTCCCTGTCGCCCGTGCGCCATGCCCCCGCGCGTGACCGCTCTGTCTCCGCTAGACGCGCCCTGGGCCCTCGGCGAGAGCGCATACTCGCGGATCCTCCAACACCTTCGCTCCATCGAAGCACCCACCATCGTCGAGTTCGGCAGCGGTGCATCCACCGCCGCGCTCGCGCGCGACCTCCCCGACGCCACCATCCTTTCGGTCGACAACGATGCTACCTACTTCGCGCGAACTCGCGCGCAACTGCCCTCGAACGCGAGAGTCGAGCTCGTTCACTGTCCGCTCACATGGCAGCGCCACGGTGGGGCACCCTACCTGAGCTATGGGCGATGCGAGTTGCCCGAGGCGGTGGACGCTGTGCTCATCGACGGGCCCCCACACTGGACCCGCCGTGGACGCGAGGCGTGCCTCTATCAAACCATGCCAGCCCTCAAGACCGGCGGGCGGATTTTCTTGGACGACTACAGGCGCGCCGCCGAACGACAGATGGTGCGGAACTGGCTCGATGCGTACCCCAGCGCGCTGCGACTCGTCGAAGTGATCGAGGAGGGCGATCGGGTCGCAGTGCTCGAGAAGATCGCAGATGCCCCGCCCCCACGACTGACGCTCTCACGCCGCGCCGATGCTCACCTGCAGGCGGCCCTGCAGCCGCTTACGAGCAGCGTGCGCCGCATCGCCATGCGCCTGCGCGGGCTGTAACGGAGAGTGACGGGGTCAGTTGCAGCCACGCACTCGGTGCGCGAAGGGCTCCGTTGTCACTGCCGTGGGCACCGCGTTGACAATTACGTATGCCGGTTCGTGGACTCGACGATTCGTTGATCCGAAGCGCTATCACGGACGCGCATCGTTGAAAATTGCGTATAGACGCACATTGAACCACCAACGTACCAGTGGTCGCACACCGGCTAAGGAGGTGGACTATGGAGAAAGCAGTTTGGTTGGATGGGTGGAAGATCTCGTTTGCGGTTTCCGCGTTGCTCGCACTTACTGGGATCTCCCAATGCGAGGCGACCTGCGGCGAGATTCTCCCCGATGGCACGGTGAACAAATGGTCATGCACGATCTGCGATGATTTCTCCGGCAATCCATGCGCCGGCATGCGCTGGACGCTTCCCGGAGGAAGCCAGTGCACCCTCGACAATCAACCCAAAACGCCCGACGGAACCGAGTGCGATGTCGACGAGGGCTCGGGCGTCTGCATGTCGGGCGTTTGCGTGGTTGACATCGCATGCGGAGACGGCGTCACGAACGGAACCGAAAGCTGCGATGACGGTCCGAACAACGGCGCCGGTGATGGCTTTTGTCTCGATGACTGCTCCGCGACGCAAGTATGTGGCGACGGCACGACGAACGGCACCGAGTTCTGCGAAGCGATCGACATGGTCGACTGCACCACCTTGGGATTCATCGGCGGTACGGCCGCTTGCAACGCGACCTGCGACGCATGGAATGAGAGCTCCTGTACGATGTTGGACGACTGCGGCAACGGCGTAGCGGACCCAGGCGAGCTTTGCGACGATGGCGTCAATATGGGCGGAGAAGGGAACTGCCTCGCGTGCAACGGCCTTCAAACCTGTGGCGATGGCGCGTCTGAAGGCACCGAAACCTGCGACGACGGCGCGAACAACGGTTCCGGCAACGGTTTGTGTTTGAGCGACTGCTCGGCCACCCAGCCCTGCGGCGACGGCACGACAAACGGCACCGAGTCCTGTGACGACGGCACGAGCAACGGCACGGGCAACGGTTTCTGTTTGAGCGACTGCTCGACTACCCAGACCTGCGGCGACGGCACGACAAACGGCACGGAGTTCTGTGAAAGCAGTGACTCGGTGGAGTGTACAAGTCTGAGCGGTGGTTTCATCGGGGGCGATGCCTTGTGTGACGCGGCGTGTGCCGCATGGGATGCGTCGACCTGCACCACGGCAGCCGACTGCGGCAACGACTTCCTCGACCCCGGTGAGAGCTGTGACGACGGCGTCAACGACGGCGGAGAGGGCGAGTGCCTTGCCTGTATGGGTCTACAGAGCTGCGGCGACGGAACGAGCGAGGGCACCGAGGCCTGCGATGCAGGCGCCCAGAACGGGACGGGCGACGGCATCTGCCTCGCTGACTGTTCGGGAACGCAATCGTGCGGAGACGGCGTGCAGAACGGCACTGAGATCTGCGACGATGGAACTAACGACGGGGGCCCGAATGGATGCCTTCCGGGCTGTCAGTCAATCCAGATCTGCGGCGACGGAACACAGGACGGCACCGAAGCCTGCGACGACGGCGCCAACAACGGGTCTGGCGACGGGTTCTGCCTCGCTGACTGCTCTGGCACGCAGACCTGCGGTGACGGCGTTCCCAACGGAACCGAGCTCTGCGACGTTGGTGACACGATCGCTTGCACCGCGGTCGACCCGTCTTTCCTCGGCGGGACGGCCCTCTGCGGCGCGAGCTGCAGCGCCTGGGCGCTGTCGACATGCACCACCGCCGCGAACTGCGGTAACGGCATCGTCGACGACGGCGAGCTCTGCGACGACGGAAGCAACATGGGCGGCGAGGGTCTGTGTGTGGCCTGTCAGGCCATTCAGTCCTGCGGCGACGGCACACGGAACGGAACCGAACAGTGTGACGACGGAAACCTCGCCGACGGCGATGGTTGTCAATCGGACTGCACAATCTGGTTCGTTTCCTGCGACATCACAGCCGCAACCTGCGGAACCGGGGAGAGCTGCTACCCGACCGGGGCAGGAGATCTCTGTCTTCCAACTGGGACGCTCCCCGAGGGGTCCGTATGCAGCTCGGTCAACGATTGCCAAGCGGGCATTGGTTGCGTGGCTGTACCCACCGATCCGGTCAACCCGCACTGTGCAGCGCTGTGCGACAGCAGCATCGCATGCGCGGACGGCGACCCGTGCGTGGACCTCTCGGCACCGTCCAATCTGTCGGCTTGCCTCCTCGACACCTGCGACCTCTTCGCCCAGGACTGTGGCGCCGGACAGGGATGCTACCCGGCGACGGTGACTTCGGCCGGAGGCACGACGTTCGATGGCAACTTCTGTTGGTACGCGGGATCCGGCGCAGCGGGCGACCCTTGCACGGAGGCCGCAGAGTGCGCAGCGGGACTGGCGTGCGTCACCGATGGAGCGGTCGAGCTCTGCCTGGAGATCTGCGACCTTTCCAATCCGTCCTGCCCGGCAGGAACCACGTGTCAGACGACGAGTAACCCCGGGTTCGGCGCTTGCAAGACGGACAGTCCGTGAGCGCCTGAGCTCGACCGGTCGCAGAGCCAAAGGCCTGCGTCCGACTCGAGGCACCTCAAAGAGGCCCGGCTGGATCCCCCCCCAGTCGGGCCTCTGCTTCTGGTTCCGCCGGGACCAAGCGGTACAGAGGTGAAGGCAGCTCGTCGGAGCTGAGATCGTCCGGCGGCTCGTCGCCATACGCGGTCACGTAAACGAATCCATCGGGTGCTTGCCCCCAGGCCGTTGGAAACTCCAGGTGTCCGAGGTGCCAGCTTTGGGTGAGATCAGCGAGCGAAGCGGCGCGCATGAACCCAACGTACGCGTCCCCAAACACGACGACCTCGTCCCAGAGACCTCGATAGGGATCATCTTCGCGCGACTGGTAGATCCAACCCACATACACCGAGCGCTTGTTGGTGGGCCTGGCACGGAGGTCGTCTCGCACAAACGGTTCGCTGCTGCTCCGCCCATAGGAGACGAGAGGGTCGTCGTAGAGCGTGCAGTCGGGTTGGTTCTGGTGCACATCATCCTCGCAAGGCCCTTCGACGACGGGCCAGCCGAGATTCTGACCGGCGTGCGAGATGATGTTGATCTCTTCGATATCGTCCAGACCGACGTCTCCGAAGATCCAGCGCCCCTGGTGATACCGACCCTTCCAGGGTGAGCGGATCCCGATGGCAACGACCGCGGGATCGGCGCTCTCCGAGTACCTCGGACCCTCCTCCGGAGTGCTGTACCCTCCAACCCCTTCGACCTTCGACGGGTTGATCCGGATGAGCGAGCCGAGGAGGCTCGTCTCGTCTTGGGCGGGCTCGAACAAGCCCTTGTCGCCGACCAGTGCCCACATGACACCGTCCTCGTCAAATCCGAGGGAGCTGATGTTGTGCCAGCGCGGCGATGAAGAGACCCGTAGGTCGAGGATGACGACCTCGCTGTCACGCGTCCGTGCGAAGCTCTCGCGATCGAGCGTGTAACGCCGTATCTGAACGTGATTGGTCGCGAGATTCGTGGACACGTAGAACAAAGCGTTGTCCGCGAAGTCAGGGTCGATCGCGAGCCCGAGCTGCCCCGCGTCGAAGTCTGCATACACACCGTCGAACCGCCCCGACATCAGCGAGGTAGCACCGACCGCGTCGAGCCGCGCATGCTCGAACTGACCGTAGAGGTCGATCGCGAGAAACTCGCCCGAGCCATCCGGAAGGAACGCGAGGTCGGTGACGTAGTCGAGCGTGGTCGAATATTGCACGGTCTCGAAGCTCAGCTGCAGGACACCTGGCGGAATCTCCGGTGGTTCCCCGTCGCCGCCGCTGCAGGCGACGAGCACGCCTAGTAAAGGAAGAACTGCTCTCTTCATAGACCCTCGATCCAGTCGCGGAGAATGCCCTCGGCGTGCTCATCGGTGGTGTTGACCCCGATCGGCGGCATCCACTTGAACGGGCCTCGATAGCCGGGGTTGCCCGCTTCGACGACCGTGATGTACAGCACGCTCTGACCCGGGTCCCCGGGCACCACGCGAATCCCTTCTCCTGTCTCCGATTGGGTCGGCTCGCCAACGGTGTTGTCGACCGCTTCGTCCGGGTAGAGACTGAAGACGGAATTGATCGAGTCCCCGCCGTTGTGGCAACTGATGCAGTTTCCGACGAAGTAGCCGAGGGCGGCCGTCTCGTCTTCGGTGCGTCCCTCGACCGATGCGAGGGACGGGGCTTGCGAAAAAACGCCGGCATCGACGAGGTCGATGTCGGTCTGCAAGTTGCTGATCCCGAGCACGGGAGCTCCCGCCACGTTTTCGTGGGTTTCGTGGCAGGTCCGGCAATCCAGACGCGACGGTAGAGTGTGCCTTCGCTCGCCATCTCCGAGTGTGACCGTCACCTCGGCCCAGTTGCCCTCGAGCTGCTCGGCATCGGTCGCGTCGGGTAGCCACCGATAGAGCGCATAGTCCCACCCTTGCACGGTGCGAAAGATCAGCCGGGTTTCGACCGGGGCGTCGCCGTCGAGGAAGGTCTTCACCAGCACAGTGCCGACCGGAAAGACCCACCCATCACCACCGACGTCGATGTTCATGCCTTCGGCGAGATGGATGTAGCGCTCCTTGGCAAGCCCATTGCTGTACAGCGGGTGCTTGGGCACGTACGGCAGCATGTCCTCATGGGCCTTCCGCGACCCGAGGTCGGCGTAAATCCCGACTTGCGACAATCGCGCTGGCAGCGGGGCACTCGTGTCTTCCAGCCATCGCGCCTGGTCGGAGCCGGATGAACTCCCGCAGGCCGCAACTAGAATGCCCAGCAGCACGATCGCCAGAGGTCGCCAAAACATAAGTAAGAGCAAAACCTTCGTCACCACACTCGTACGCCAATCAACGCATCCTTGCAAACGCCTCCCTGAACCAACGGCTAACACCCTCACCCAACAGCCTCACCCAGGTTGGCGTTCGTCATCGGACTTGACGATATCCGCCAGTTGGATCTGCGGCAAAGTGTCGAAATTACATCGACGCCAGTTGGCCCAATTCCTGCTCCCGTCACTGTGCATGACCCAACCCCGCTTCGTCGTTCCCGGCGCGACCAGCATGGTCACTCGTCGCACCCTACTCCGCCACCATCTCTTTCGTCCCGACCCCCAAATTCGACAGCTCTACCTGTACACGTTGGCGGTCTGCGCACGTGAGTTCGGCGTCCTCGTGCATGGCGTCACGCTCATGTCCACGCACGAGCATCTGATTGTAACCGACACGAACAGACGCTTGCCTCATTTCCTGCGCCGACTCCATCGATTGGTGGCCCTCGGCACCAAGGCACTCCGAAAATGGGAGGGCCCCGCGTGGGACCACGATCGCTCCTCGGTGGTTAGGCTCCTGAGCGAGCAAGCGATCATCGAGAAACTCGCGTACGTGATGGCCAATCCCGTCAAGGCAGGCCTCGTGCAGTACGCCCGGGACTGGCCGGGCGTGACGGTACTTCCCCATGAGCTGGGCCGCCGCACTTTTCGCATCGAGCGGCCCTCGGTATTCTTCGATCCGGACAACAAGAACTGGCCGGACACGATTGAGCTATCGCTCACGCTGCCACCCACTCTCGAGCATACCTACCCGGCGCAATCAGTGCGCGAGGCCGTGAAGGAGGAACTCCAACGCCAGGAGCGGTTGGCTCGTCAGGAATTGAAAACGCGGGGTTGGCGCGTCCTTGGGGCGGACCGCGTTCGGCGGCTCTCTCCCTATCGACGCGCCACGAGCTCCGAAGCGCTCCGCGACCGAAACCCGACCTTTGCCGTCGGACGAGGGCAGAGGTCGTTGTTCTTTGACGCCGTAGCCGAGCTTCGAGCCTTTCGCAGCGCGTACCGCCAATCCATGGAGCAATGGCGTGCGGGGCTGCGCCACGTCGTTTTTCCAAAGGGCACCTGGTGCATGTGCCAGGTACACGGCGCCGCCGTCCAGACGTAGCCCCGCGGCTGAGACCTAGCGTGCCGCGGGAGTACGCGTCGGGCGGACGCACGGTTGGGTGCATGCAGTGCTGGGTTGGAGCTCCACGGGGGTCTCCTAAGCGCGCATTGGAGGCGGGGTAACGGACAACTCTGCGTCTCCGCGTGATCACGCGGAAGGCCGCCGGTCCAGAGATCGCGACCGCCACGCCTCAAGTCCACCCGTCCAACTGGCCAACTTGGGTCGGGTTGCTCCTACTCCAACCTGGGTGGGTGGGTCGTTTGCCTGCCGTTTACGGCGCGACGGCGCAGGGGAAGGCGGTCACGCCGGGAATTTCTTGCACGAAGTCGCCTTCTTCCATGCGACTCTCGACCGCGTCCGGATCCCCGATGACGCCATCCCAGAGCCACTGCGACATCACGGTGCCCTCCACGGCGCCCGCGTACAGCGGGCCAAGCGACACGACATGGACGCTGTCGACCACGCCGGTGAGGTAGTAGTTGATCCCATTGAGGTCCCTCGTATCGCAGACAGAGACCCGCTCGGCATTGATCCAATCCGGCGTGCTCGAGAAAAAGGTCGTACCCACCTGAACGCTGTCGTTCTGATTGCTCAAAATCAGGAATTGCTGATTTGGTACGGCCTTGAGACGGGGCGCGGTCGCCGCATACAGATCAGGCCCTACGGCACAGTCACCCGCAAAACAGTAAGGCGGGAACATTGGAAGCGCGGCCCAAGCGCTACGGAGCAGGCCTCCGAGCGTTCGTACGCTCAGCAGATCACCGCCGCTGTCGAGTGCAAGGGCAGCATCCGGGAAGGCGGCGGTGTTGGGCCACTGCAAGTCGTCGAGCATCCAGTGATAGTTGTAAAGCGTGCCGAAACCGCCGGCGGACCAGCCCCCGAAAGCCGCGATCACGCGATCAGGACGGTAGCCGTCTCCACCCTCCTCATCGAGCATGCTCCACAGCAGATTGCGAACGTACTCGACCGCCGCTCGCACATTGATGGCCCCGTAGCGCTCGACCGTGAAGCCGTTGAAGGCCTGCG
>JBAVOF010000719.1:0-4792 GCA_049691835.1 Polyangiales bacterium | reverse complement strand
CACGATGCCTCTGCGTCAGTGACCTCGAGACCGCAAGTCTACGCAGCGCTCGCTGAAGCGGTCTCCGTCGCGATCAACGCCTCCTCTTCCCGGTTCATGTCCTGGCTCATCATTCGGTGATATTGGTGCACGCTGGGGATGTCCCAGTCGTACGATGCGACGCGATCGGAGAGCTCGAAGAATTTAATGGACAGGTCGTCCCTCGCCTTTGGAACGCCGGCCATCGGCGCCGATGACCAGACCCACACGGGTCTCGCGAACATCGGCTCCCTCGTCGCGCGCGGCCTCGGCGAGGACCCGATCGCGCACCGTCCGGCCGGGGGGCGTAGAGCTGGCCACGTCTTACACTCAGGCCGGCCAGAGCGCGGCCTAGCTCGGTGACTTCAACAGAAGGCGCCTCCTGCTGCACATCTCGGCCTTTGCCATGACGTTTCACGCGGACCCCAGTATGCGCGACCACATCCTGGACACGCAGTGCCCGGTCCGCGGGCAGAGCTTGCCGGCGAAACGGGCCGATGAGGCACGCCCCCGGGTGCAAGAACCCGCATTTGACGACGTCCTATTCCTTCACGCGCTTCATCTGCTTTCCACAGCAGATTTCTGAATGCGGTTTGCCTTCTGGACAGGGACAAGCCTTTTCATAGACGAGCTGGGCTCCGCACTCCTCGCACACATAACGCTCTCCGACTTTGCGTGGCATCTCGATCTCCTTGATGGCTGCGTTTGGCCCATCTTACCCGAACTCACGCGGCACGGTATCTCGCCGACATGCGAGCTCCTTCGGGGGCGGCGACGTGTGCGCTCAGTAACGATTTGGTGTCGCGTCCCGAACGTGATTGCGATCCGCGTCGGATCGCTGGTACTCCTCACCCTCGAGCGAATCCCGTGCCAGGGCTCGATGCTGACGCCGTTATTGATGGGAGCCGGCTCGCTTCGAGGCTTGAATGCAGGGTTCTCGTAGGTCGTTGATTTTGCTGTCTTGTTTGGTCGCGCTCTCGCTCGGGCTCGCTGGTTGTTCCAGCGAAGCCACTGAAGAACCGCAAGCGATAGGCTCACTTTCGCTCGCACTCGAGATCGGTGATGGCATCCAGATCGACGAGGTCGACTGGACGATCACCGGCGGCGAGATGACGCCGATGTCCGGCTCGATCAACACGAGCGCGCCGGGCTCGACCGCTTCTGTCGAAGTCTTCGGCCTTCCTCCGACCGAGGGTGACGACTACACGATCACGCTTCAGGGGACTGCCACCGATGGGGTGACGACGTGCGAAGGTCTCGCGGGCTTCGGCGTGGCGGTCGACCAGGTGACCGAGGTCATGGTTCTCCTCAGGTGCAAGCTGCCTCCGCGATACGGGGCTGTCGGCGTGAACGGCGAGCTCAACGTATGCGCCGAGCTCACTAAGGCGGTCGTGTCGCCGCTCCAGACCTCCGTCGGCGGTGAGACCGAGTTGGCCTCGCAAGCGGTCGACGCGGAAGGTGCCATGATCGCGTACCGTTGGAGCGGAATGGGGGGCACCATCGGAATGCCCGGCGCCGCGTCGACGATCTACACGTGCGCCGAGGAGGGCTCGCAATCGGTGACGATCGAGGTTTCCGACGACGGCTTCGAGTATTGCATCAGCGAGTGGACGGTCGCGGTGACCTGCGTGCGGGGCGAACCTTCCGTGGAGCGCTCGTTCAATCGCGTCGCGTCGTTCTTGGTCTGCTCGCAGATCGATCAGACCTGCAACGACGATACGACCACGGCCTCCGAGATCGTGGCGGCCAGTACCGACGGGCCTCGGGACGCTCCCGCTCGGCGGCGAGCCGAACTCCGTCGCGGTTAACGGTCCCTATGCCCTGGTGGCGGTCAACACCTCCGAGGACTTCGTCAATACCTCCGGCAATCTCGAGGTCGTCGACATCGCCAGCCAGACGCTCGTTCGTATTCCGAGGGCTGGTTCGAAACCGGCGACCTGGCGAACCGGTTGACGAGGCTCAACCAGAACCAAGTTCACGCCGATGGCGACGGTCGCACCCGGATCATCGTCTGCGCAACGGATCCAGGCACGCCGAACTGCCTCGACACGGAAGGACGCCAGAGCGGGCTCCTTACCATGCGAACGCTCAACGCTGAGGCACCGCCAAAAATATCAGGGACGCTCGTTCGCCTCGACGCGCTCCGAGAGATACTCCCCGCTGACACGCACTGGTGCTCTTTCGAAGAACGAACGGCGCAATTGCAGGCGCGTCGCGAACACATCGCAACCCGGTTTCATCGTTAGGCCCATCGTCGGTTTCACCCTTCGCCTAGCAGCTACGGTGTTGGCGTCATCAACGCGATGCCGGTACCGGCTGCATCCGGGTCCACGCGGAAATTCGCGTGGTAGGGTTGGCCGTCGACCGACCATTGCGCCACGTAGTCGCCGTAGGTGGCGTCGAGCGCTAGCTCGCCATTGGCGTCGGACACGAGCGTCGCCCGAGTGCGCCATCGATCGTTGAGCAGCGAAAACACGGCTTCCCCGTGACGTGTGATCTTGCGTTCGTTGTCCCAGAAGCCGACGTCGAACTCGTCGCGGCCTGCGACTTTGTTCCAGGGACCCCAAAACACAATCTGCTCGACCGATGGGTGCCCCCACCAGAGTCGCAGCAGTGCCTCGGCCTGCGCGGCGCGAAGCTCTGGGTCGTCGGGCGCGATGAAATTGGTCTCGGTGATGTGAATCGGTAGTCCCGTCTCGGCGAGCGCATTGAGCGCGTCGGCATAGTCGTCGATCCGCGTGCGCCCGCTGATGTCGACGGTCGGAACGACGAATGCCGCGCTCGGTGCGAAGTGGGCTTGCTGGCCGAGCGCGTCGATCGGCACGCCCTGGGCCAGTAGGTCGAGCACACGATCGCGAACCTCAGGGGCGGTCGGCGTCTCGAATCCGGTGAACACCTCGACAATCCATTCGTTGAATACCAGCTTCACCTCTGGGTCAGCCTCCCTCGCCCAGGCGAATGCCTCGTTGATGATGCCGGGGCCGAGTCGATTGATGAACCATTGCGCGAGAACCTGCATCGATTCGTTGGTGACATCCCAGTACGCCAGTTTGCCATCGTAGTGGGTGACGCTGTCTTGAATGAAGGCTTTGACGATGGCTCGTAGTTCCGTCTTCTCGTCCTCACTCAAATTGGTCGAGGGGAACTGCGCCTCCACCCATTGAGGAAGTGCGGCGGACGACAAAGGCATGGGAATGCCCCAAAGCAGCGTGTGTCCCTTCACCGCGAAACCGTTCTCTTCGGCCCACGCGACGTCAGCATCGGCCCTGGCGAAGTCACGGGCTCCCGGGGTTGGCTCGACTCTGGCCCATTTCGCGTCGCTCTCGAGGACCGCCAGGTCACAGATCTCAGACATCCGTGCGGTGAACCATTCGAGGTCCTCGGGCTCGTGAAAGCGCCCTAGCTCGATCGGGAACCCGAACGTAAACCCGTGCTTGGTTTGCGTGAGTGTGACCTCGGTGTCGGGTTGATCGATCCGAACCTTGAGTCGTGTCTGCCGTATCGAGGGCGCCCGTTCGTCGGCCGCCTCGACGCGGTCGATCTCCGCCTGCTCCAGCAGTGACATGTTGGCTGCGCGCCCGGTCGGTAGCGCCGGGAGCGCGGCGGCACCCGGTTCCCCTCGGACTTCGATGTAGCGCTCCGGCTGGGGATCGCCAGCACCGCCCGAGCCACCAGCACCGCCCGAGCCGCCGGCATCGCCGGGACTACTGGAGCCGCCGCACGCCCCGACGAGAATCGAGCACACCGCGCCGAGCGCAGCGATGAACCGGGCGCTCGGACGATATTTCCGGCAATCGCGCATCGGCGGATGGTATCAAAAGATCCAGGACGCGCATGAGCTCGTCGCCAGAAATTCGACGCTGAGCCCGTCCGGCTCAACTCAGGACGGCACTTTCTGGGAGGCCAGCGCAGTTTGCGTCTACCATTTTCACTCGGGACGCAGGGACCCGGATGCCATTCACGGGTAAGGAGCTGAGAACATGACGATGTCGCCCTCGATGCTCGCGCTGGTCGGATTTGCAGCGTGGTTCTTGCTGTTGGCGATTTGGCTTCTGCTTTTTCGCACTGGGCTCGTTCTAGCTAGAAAGTTCGCTGCAAACGCGTTCACTCCGACAGGCGAGGAGGGGTCAGCATTCATGCGCAGGCTCTGCCGAGCGCACGCGAACTGCTACGAGAATTTACCGCTGTTCGCCTCGCTGATATTGGTCGCCGCCGTCACCGGCAACGCGGCGATCACTGACCCGCTCGCGCGATGGGTCTTGGTGGCCCGGGTAGCTCAGTCGACGGTGCATCTGATTTCGACGAGCGAGCTAGCGGTAACCACGCGAGCGACGTTCCACGGAGTGCAGCTTTCGATTGAAGCCTACTGGGTCATTCAGCTTGGCCTCTTGGGCTTCGGCTGAAGGGTGCGACCTGACGAGGTCAGGTCCCGCAGAACGTCTGTCGAACGATTTGATCCCGCCGCGGCGGTGCGGCGTAGTGGTCCCGCGACGGCTGGTCCTCGTAGGGCGAGGCCAGCACCCCGATGAGCCGCTCGAATGGCTGGAAATCCCCCTCTTCAACGGCCGCGTTGATGACCTCTTCGATTCGATGATTGCGCGGGATGAACGCCGGATTGACCGACTGCATGTCGCTACGAGATTGCAGAGAGGATCGCCCTTCGCTGGCGAGGCGAAGTCGCCAACGCGCGGCCCATTCGGCGAAGGCCGCGGGATCATCGAAGAGGGCGCCCACCAACTCATCGTTTTGCGGGCACGAATCGACAGCATCGCAT
>JBAVOF010000718.1:0-7552 GCA_049691835.1 Polyangiales bacterium | reverse complement strand
TCGTGAAGCTGCTCGAAATCGCAGAGAGGTTGTGACCGCCGACTCGGTCGGGGCCGGCGATCGATTTCGGCGCAGAGGCGGTGTTCGGGCAACGATGCCTCTCCGACGGGCCCCAATCCACCCCTTTGGACAGTTTCTACTGGCAACATCGTTCGGCTGAGAGGAGAGTGCCTCGATGCGCCCCATCCCCGTTACGAAGGCCTCCGCACGCTTCGTGGCCGATCCGGCCCGCACGATCACCAAGCCGTTCATGCCCGGAGGCGACCTCCCGGTGGATGAGCGTTCGCGCGTCGAGCGCTTCGTCTTGAGTCTTCGGGCCATCGGCGAGGGGCACATCTCATCGATCGAGTTTCGCTAGGGTGTCATCGACGGGGACGGCCAGGTCCAAATCGAAGCGCCGAGTCGGCATGTGAGCACCGCGCGTACGACGAGATCGCCACCACCGTCCTGCACGCACTGCCGGAGCGGTTCACGCTCGCGCAGCTCGAAAACGTGATCCACGAGATCGACCAGCAACAGGGTCCCAGACCCGAAGCCGCGCACACGACCCGAACGATCCACTGGCTCGCATCCTCGAACTACGAGAGCGCGTTCGCGCCAGACTCGAAGCTCTCCGAGGTGTCCTCTTTCCGGCCGGGCCCGCCCGAAAGTCACGGGATGGAGGATGCTCGCTTCGTCCGCTTCACCGGTGACGACGGAACAGTGACGTACTTCGCTGAGCATCGCCGGAACGAAGGCCCTCTGCGCGCGGGGTCCCACGCGACATGACGATTAATACCGCGCAATTCGGCTCTCAACATGAGCCCGATGGGCTCAGAGAGCCCAACACGGCGTCGTATTGACCGTCTAAGCGCATCCTGAGCTCCTCCCCTTTTGGTGTCGAATGGACAGGCGCTCGTTGGCGACGCTGGCCTTCAGCGCTCGTACAACCTCTAGCACGCGACCAGCGTTGAAGTCTTCAGTGTCAATGCAGTATCGCATCTGGTCAATTGCATGCATGTGCTCTTTGACTTTGCGATCGTACGACAGGGCGATTGCCGGAGTTCCCGCCAGATGAGATAGGACTACTCTTCGCAATCTGCTTCCGATCAGAAACTCGCAACGAACGGCTTGCTACAAGAAAACATCCACGGTGTCGACCGGCGGTGTGGGTATCTTGTGGAGACAGCTATCGTCAAGGCGCTGCCGCAGACTGTCTCGCAGCCTTTCGACCGAATGTTTGTCGGGCCCATCGCTGGCGATCAGCACGAGCTCGGCATTGGACCTAAGAAGGTGCTCCGCGATGTCCGCGAGCCTTTTCGAGTGGATTGATACGTTCCCCGTGGGCCAACGCTGCTCGACGCTGAAACAGGTTGTTAGACAGCTTCAGCGGCTATGCAGAGCTCGATCATGTGCGCCGTGACGTTTGCGCTAGCGGGCGAACATCAGCCTGTTAATCGAAGTTGTAGCACGCTTCGCACGGGCAGGAGCATAGGGAGATGCTTTCGTTGCAGAATGCGGCGCCCGTTGAATGTGCGCCCAATGAGCATACGTTTTCGCAGTCGACGCTGCTGCAGTCGCTCGATGCCTCACAGGCGGTGTTCGTGGGGCTGTCATAGGGCTCGCAGTGGCTCTCCTCGCCGCAGCCCCACAAGGGCAGTAACACGAATATTGAGGCGAACGCCCAATGTGTGTGTTTCATGCACCGACGCTATCTCTCCCCGGTTCCTGGCGGCAAGCAAATACGGCTAGGCGCCGGGTCGAGCTCAATGCCGATGGAGCTCGAGAGCGTCAACCTGGCGCAGGTTCAATCGCAGTCGCGCGCGGGGTCCCACGCGACGTAACGATTAGTACCGCGCAATTCGGCTCTCAGCATGAGCCCGATGGGCTAAGAGAGAGCCCGGGCCGGTCAGTCCATGGTATGAAGCGAATATGCGGCGAGCCCTTCTATGGATCGTTGCCGTCCTGGCCCTACTGCTGATCGCAGCGATTGCGTTCGTCGAGCTTCGAACCCGGAGCGGGGTTCGTAAGGCGGAGGCGGAGTTCGCTGCGCACGCGCCCTCGCCGATGGGCGACTTTGGAAGCACTCAAACGCTCTCGATCCTGCCGCTCATCGACTGGCACACGTCAGAGCCCGAGTTGCGCGGTGAAATGGGGGTGTCGTACCTGATCGAGACCGAAACACATCGAATTTTGTTCGACGTCGGACAGAACACCGAGGAGGAATCGCCCTCGCCTCTCGAGCTCAACATGAAGGCACTGGGTGTCGCGCTCGACAGCATCGACACGGCCTTCATTTCCCACAACCACTTCGATCATGTAGGCGGGATGCAGCATCAGAGGGACCAGACGTTTTCGATCGGGCTCGAGCAGGTGCCGCTGCCGGGTGTGCGCGCGTTCGTTCCAATCCCGATGACGTATCCGGGTCTGAGCCCCATCCACTCGCGGGAGCCCACGCGCATTGCCGAAGGGCTTGCGTCGACCGGAACCATTGGCCGCCAGCTCGTGTTCGGTTGGATCGACGAACAGTCGCTGGTCGTCAACGTCGCGGGACGCGGAGGTGTGCTCATCGTGGGCTGCGGACATCAGCCCTTGCCCAAGCTCCTGGCGCGATACGACCAAGTCTTTGATGAGCCGCTCTACGGTATCGTCGGAGGTCTGCACTTCCCGGTGCCCGAAGGCCGACTGAAGTTGCTCGGGCTCGATGCGCAGCGTCTATTTGCATCAGGCGACGGGATGTTCTCGCCCATCACGATGGACGACGTGAAGGAACAGATGGACGAGCTGCGCGCGCGCAATCTCGGGCTGGTCGCAGTCGGCGGTCACGACAGCAGCGACGAGGTCATCGCCATGTTCCAGGAGACCTTCGGCGACGCGTATCGCCACATCCGGGTAGGCCAGCGCATCGTGATTGGGCCTCCTGACGGCTAGCGAACGAACGCTCGCGCGGCGACCATCTTACCCATGGGAGCATAGCCGGAACAAAGGCCCTCTGCGCGCGGGGTCCCACGCGACATAGCGAGTAGTACCGCGCAATTCGGCTCTCAACATGAGCTCGATGGGCAAGAGAGCTCGGCACCCAGCTCCTGCTGGGACAGCTCGCCCTTCGCGAGGAGGACCATCAGCGCGTGGGCATGCGCCATCGAGAGAGGCTTGCCGCACGGGGGGGGATCGAGTGTCAGCCGCGAGGGCGCCTACGCCCGGTCCGAGCCCGGCCACGAGGCTGCCGACGAAGCCAGACAAGGATGGGCGACGACCAGTCCTCGAGGTCCTTCCAGATCCCCGTGCCCCGGTTGACGCGCGCTGATGCTGAGACTATATTCCTACCTGCGTCTAATTCGCAACTAGGAACCCATGAGCAACAAGGCGCACAGCACGGTCGAGCACCGGCTCGAGCACCTCAAGTCGGTCGTTAAGAAGGCGGGCGTCAAGCTGACGCCTCAACGTCTTGAGATCTTTCGGGAGCTCGCTGCCACGGAGGAGCACCCAGACGCCGATTCCATCTTTCGTGCGGTGCAGCACCGAATGCCCACCGTGTCGGTCGACACCGTCTACCGGACGCTGTGGATGCTTCATGACCTGGGACTGGTCACGACCCTCGGGCCGCAGCGCGATGGAGTGCGGTTCGACGCCAACCTCGACCCGCATCACCACTACGTCTGCGTGCGCTGCGGCCTCGTGCGCGACTTCGAGAGCGCCGACCTGAACGCGCTCCGCGTCCCCGACGCCGTGAAGGAGCTCGGCAGCATCGCCGACGCGCACGTCGAGGTGCGGGGCGTTTGCACGAAGTGCCTGGCTGAGCGAGCCGACGAGCCGTCTGGAACCGCAAGTACCCCACAACCCCAAGGAGCAGCACGCCATGACTGACAAAACCAAGCCCGTCCCCGACAGCCAAAACGTCAAGCCCGGCAAATGTCCAGTCATGCACGGGGGCAACACGACGGTTGGCGCCTCGACCATGGAGTGGTGGCCCAAGGCGCTGAACCTGGACATTCTCCATCAGCACGACCGCAAGACCAATCCGCTGGGCCCCGACTTCAACTACCGCGAAGAGCTGAAGAAGTTGGACGTCGACGCGCTGAAGAAGGACCTGACCGCGCTGATGACGGACAGCCAGGCGTGGTGGCCTGCGGACTGGGGGCACTACGGCGGTCTCATGATCCGCATGGCCTGGCACTCCGCGGGGACCTACCGAGTCGCCGACGGCCGCGGCGGCGGCGGCACGGGCAACCAACGGTTCGCCCCCCTCGACTCCTGGCCGGACAACGTCAACCTGGACAAGGCCCGTCGACTGCTCTGGCCGATCAAAAAGAAGTACGGAAACCGCATCAGCTGGGCCGATCTGATCATCCTGGCCGGCACGATCGCATACGAGTCGATGGGCCTAACGACCTTCGGCTTCGGCTTCGGTCGCGAGGACATCTGGCATCCGGAGAACGACATCGACTGGGGCTCCGAGAAGGAGTGGCTCGCCGCGAACCGGTACGAAGGGAACAGTCGCGAGACGCTCGACAATCCGCTGGCCGCGGTGCAGATGGGCCTCATCTACGTCAACCCGGAAGGCGTCAACGGCAAGCCCGATCCGCTTCGCACGGCTGAGGACGTGCGGCTGACCTTCGCGCGCATGGCGATGAACGACGAGGAGACGGTCGCGCTCACCGCGGGCGGTCACACGGTCGGCAAGTGCCACGGCAATGGGGACGCGAGCGTTCTCGGCCCGAATCCGGAAGCCGGGGACGTCGCCGAGCAGGGCCTCGGGTGGAAGAACCCCAAGGGCAAGGGCTTCGGTCGCGACACCGTCACGAGCGGTATCGAGGGCGCTTGGACGACCCATCCGACGCGCTGGGACAACGGCTACTTCGAGATGCTCTTCAAGCACGAGTGGCAGCTGAAGAAGAGCCCCGCCGGCGCCTGGCAGTGGGAGCCCGTGAACATCAAGGAAGAGGACAAGCCCGTCGACGTCGAGGATCCGTCGATCCGCTGCAACCCGATCATGACCGACGCCGACATGGCGATGATCAAGGATCCCGCCTACCGGAAGATCTCGGAGCGGTTCTACAAGGACCCGGCTTACTTCTCTGAAGTGTTCGCGCGCGCGTGGTTCAAGCTCACGCACCGCGACATGGGCCCGAAGGCTCGCTACCTCGGCCCCGACGTCCCGAAAGAAGACCTGCTCTGGCAGGATCCGGTTCCCGCCGGCAACAGCAAGTACGACGTCGACGCCGTCAAGGCGCGCATCGCGAAGAGCGATCTGTCGATCAGTGACATGGTCAGCACCGCATGGGACAGCGCGCGCACCTTCCGCGGCTCGGACATGCGCGGCGGCGCCAACGGCGCGCGCATCCGTCTGGCCCCGCAGAAGGACTGGGAAGGCAACGAGACGACGCGCCTCGCCCGCGTACTCGGCGTGCTCGATCGCATCGCCGCGGATACGGGCGCGAGCATTGCGGACGTGATCGTCCTCGCGGGCAACGTTGGCGTCGAGCAGGCGGCACGGGCTGCAGGCTTCGATATCACCGTGCCGTTCGCGCCGGGACGCGGTGACGCGACCGAAGAGATGACGGACGCCGAGTCGTTCGCGGTGCTCGAGCCGATCCACGACGGGTACCGCAACTGGCTGAAGAAGGACTACGTCGTCAGCGCGGAAGAGTTGATGCTCGATCGCACGCAGCTCATGGGCCTGGCCGCACCCGAGATGACGGCGCTGGTCGGCGGCATGCGCGTCCTCGGCACCAATCACGGTGGCACGAAGCACGGCGTATTCACGGACCGGGTGGGTGTCCTCACCAACGACTTCTTCGTCAACCTGACCGACATGCGCTACGTGTGGGTGCCTGCCGGGAACGGTCTGTACGAGATTCGTGAGCGCAGCACGGGCGCGGTGAAGTGGACCGCCACGCGGGTCGATCTGGTCTTTGGATCGAGCTCCATCCTCCGCGCCTACGCCGAGCTCTACGCGCAGGACGACAGCAAGGAGAAGCTCGTGCACGACTTCGTTGCTGCCTGGAGCAAGGTGATGAACGCAGACCGTTTCGACCTGACCTCGAGGACGTGAAAGACAGCAAGGAGAAGCCGATGAACATCGGCATCGAAGCCAACAAGCGCCAGGAGATCGCGAGCAGGCTGTCACGCGTGCTCGCGGGGTCCCACGCGACATAACGACTAGTCTAGTAATGAGCAAATCTCGGTATCCGGGAATCGAACGCCTGTCGTCGGGTCGCTATCGAGTGAGAGTGACCTGGATCGACCCGAAGACGGGCAAGCGAAAGGATCAGAAGAAAGTGATCTCCGCTGCCAGCATGGCCGAAGCGAGCTCCCACCCGCAACGACTAGCGATTCTTAGAGCGGGAAATGGGATTCGAACCCACGACTTCAACCTTGGCAACCCTTCCGGGGCCTGAACACCATTCGGGAAATTCAACAACATCAACCACATAGAGTCCCGCGACGTTGCGTGCCGTCCCGACATGTCCCGAGGTGTCCTGTGAAATGTGGAAGAATTCGTGGAACTTTTGGCTGCAACTCTCGGAGGGTTGCAGCCTGACTGGGCGGGCAACTGCTCGTCAGCGAGCAACGACGTGAGATCGAAGACCGGTCCCCTCGAGTGTCTCAACCCTCGAGCTCGGTGCCGACCCGTAGACGATCGAGGTAGGCCGCATAGCTGTAGGTGCGATCCCGGCGCCGGCCACTGGTCTCCGTCAAGATCCCTGCGTCCACCAGTGTGTTGACCGCTTTGGTCGCCGTTGGCTTCGTAATCTCGAGCAGCTCCGTCACGCGCGCGATCGTCAGGATGGGGTGCTTCCCCAGGGCCTCGAAAAGACGAACGGCCATGACCGAGCTCGCGGGGGCCGCCAACGCGCGCGCTCGATCCGCACTCACCAAAGCGAAAAGGTCGCGCGCCGTATCGGTCGCTTCCTTTGCGATCGACGCGACCCCCTCCAAGAAGAAGCGTATCCAGCTTTCCCAATCGCCCTCGAGGCGGACGGCGTTGAGTAGGCGATAGTAGTCCTCGCGGTTGCGCTTGAAGAAAAGGCTCAAGTAGAGAAGCGGCTTCGAGAGCAGGTTCCACTGCTCGAGCAGCAAGGTGACGAGGAGACGCCCGATCCTTCCATTGCCGTCGAGATAGGGATGGATGGTTTCGAACTGAAGGTGCAAAAGCCCCGCTCGGACCAAGGACGGCAGCCCATCGTCCGCGTGGATGTAGCGCTCGAAATCGCTCAAGAGCACGCCGAGCAAGTTTGGCGGCGGTGGAACGAAGGCGGCGCTTCCCGGCCGCGTGCCGCCGATCCAGTTCTGGCTCCGCCGGACCTCCCCTGGTTGTCTGTCCGCACCCCGCGCGCCTCTCATCAATCGCTTGTGCGCCTCATTGAGCAGTCGCATCGAGAGTGGCAGCCCTTTTCGACGGCGAAGCTGTTCTCTCGCGTACGCGAGTGCGTCTACGTAGTTGCACACTTGCTGGACGTCCGGTCCCGGCGCTGAATCGTCTTCGCGCTGCGCCTCGAACGTCAGCAAATCGATCAACGTGGCTTGCGTTCCCTCGATCTGAGACGAGATCACGGCTTCCTTCCGGACG
>JBAVOF010000717.1:0-2082 GCA_049691835.1 Polyangiales bacterium | reverse complement strand
CCGATCCGGTTCGCCGGCACCGCCAGCCAGTATTCGAAGAACGCGATGCCCCAGCTCGCAAGCACGACGGCCCATACAGCAGTGCTGCGGTGATCCTTCAGGTGCGCGTACCACGCAAAGGTCATGAACACGTTGGAACCAAGGAGGAGCAAGATTGGCCAGACCCGTAACATCGTCATGCGTATACTCTCCGCTTCAAACGTCCGGCATGTTCGACGGACGAGGACCGACATATCCCACAACTTGGCTGCATCTACACTGAATGAAGCCCGTGGAGGGGCAGCTTCTGCTCGTGGACCCTTTCGGGTTGGCGATGGCTCATGCGCTCGGCGCTGCATGGCCCTGCGGCAGAATCGTCGGTTGTCCCCGACAGGCGGCTGACTATGCTCCGCTTCGACATAGGAGAAGCCCATGCTGACTCTCTACGGCAATGCGTTCAGCCCGTTTTCGCGCAAGGTGCAGATCGTTCTCGAGCACAAAGGCATCGAGTATCGGTACGTCGACGGGCTCGCGCGTGGGAGCGATGCGCCGACAGCACCATCGACCCCATCCTGGTCGATATCAGCTACTGGGTTTGGGCGAATCGACCGGACTCCATGCCGGAGGGCCTCCTCGACGCGGCCCGCGCCGATCTGGCGCGAATCTACAGCGCCCTCGATGCGGAGCTCGAGGGCCGCGATTGGGTTTGCGGAGACCTCTCGATCGCCGACATCGCGTTGTTCCCACACTTGAGCGGTGCACGCACGTTGCAAGTGCCCTTCGAGGAAACGCGACACCCGAATTTGCTCTCCTGGTACAAGCGCTGCCGCGCTACCAAAATCTTCGCGGAAGACGCCGCGCGCACGAGAGCTTTCCTCTCCGATCCGGCCGCCGTCGGCGGCGTTGAGCGCGACAAGATCTTCTGGAGAGGCGACCGAATCGAGTGGATTCTTGCCCGCGGCTACCACGACTGGTTCGTCAAAGAGATCGTCGAAGGTCGCGTTCTTTGGCCTGAGATTGGCGTGCCCGCCTGACCGTGACTTGGTGCTAATCTGCCTCTCGTGTCGGTACCGGCTCGGCTGTCGGTTGCGGAGTACGAGGCGCTCAGCCACCACGATGTGACGCTCGGCGACGAGCGGATCCACTACGTCGACGAGGGCGAAGGCTTTCCCTTGGTGCTCGTGCATGGAAGCCCGACAACCTCTGCGGTGTGGCGGCACCAGCTTCCGACCTTGTCGAAGCGGTTCCGGGTGATTGCGCCCGACGTGCTGGGCTTCGGCCGTTCGGTCGCGCCGGACGAGGGCGTGTCGTTTGCGGAGCAGACGGACGCCCTTCGCGCGCTTCTCGATCATCTGGGCATCGATCGCTACAGCATCGTCGGCCACGATTGGGGCGGGCCCATCGCAGCGGCGTGCGCGGCTCGTCGTCCGGAGCAGATTCATCAATGGGTGCTGGTCAACACCACGTTTCGCCCCACGTATCGGCCGCCGTGGTACTGGAAGCCCTTCACGGCCCCGCTCAGTGGGCCCTTGCTGATCGTCCGGGCGAACCTCTGGGGTCGCAATCTAAGCGACATGATGAGGGCGGCTTCCGACCCCGAGGTGGGCGGACACTACCTCGCCGCCAGCCAGCCTCTTGGAAATCGGCGCACCTTCCTGCGGCTCGAACGCCTCGAAGGATATCGTCCGCTGATGGAACGAGTGATCGATGCGCTCCCATCGTTGCCAGCGCCGCTCATCGTTTGGGGCACCCACGACGCCTACTTCCGAAACGAGCACAGGCAGCTCCAATCGCTCCTGCCGCAAAGCCGCCTCGTCGTCCTCGAAGGGGGCGGCCACTTCCCGCAAGAAGACGCCCCCGACGACGTGACGCGTGCGCTAGACGCGTTCTTGGCTGCGCGGTAGGGGCGGCGTCCGGCCGACCTGAGCGCGACTTATCGGCCACACGAGCTCGGGTGTTGCGTGACAATCCGGGTTTCTGGTCAACCTCGGTCGGATCTGTTGGATCTGTTGGATCTGTTGGTGGGATCTGTTGGTGCTAGGATTGCCCTGTGAGCAACGACGAGAAACACCGGGCCCGACTGATCAACGCCATGCTCGAGCG
>JBAVOF010000716.1:0-3561 GCA_049691835.1 Polyangiales bacterium | reverse complement strand
AGCTCGAGCTGCGACTTCAGGCTCGATCTAGCGGTCGCGAGCAGGGCATGCAGCAAGACGATCATCGGGATAGGCGAGCCTGACGCCGAGCGCAGAAACGTCAACGACTGTGCGGTCGACGAGGTTTTGAGGAGGCGCAGCGGAAATATGTGTTTTGAGGGTCGCGGAGTCGTAGATTGCGTCGCCTGGGGAGACTATGCGGGCCCCACGGAAGGCGTGGGGACGCCGTTCAATGCGCCAGACCCAGCCGAGCTGTCGAGCTCGATCCTGCGGAAACAGCCCGGCCCGGTAGACGACAGCAACCAGGACTTCCTGGTCGGCGATCCATGGCCGATCAACATCTGGGGCGAGACTGGATTCACTCCCCTGATCGATTGCGGAGACGGACACACGGATCCCGCGGAAGAGTGTGACGACGCTCGCAACAACTCCGACACGACGCCCAATGCCTGCCGCTCCGACTGCGCCTTGCCCGCGTGCGGCGACCGGGTGATCGACGCCGACGAGCAGTGCGACGCCGGCTCCAGCAACTCCGACAGCGCGCCGGGTGCGTGCCGAGCCGACTGTGCGCTGCCGTCATGCGGCGACGCTGTAATCGATTCCGGGGAGCAGTGCGACGATGGCTACACCGATGCCGATTACGGCGTGGCAAGAGAATGCGCAACCGGGTGTGTGCTGGCCGCGCATTGCGGAGACGGAATCGAGAACGGCCCTGAAGATTGCGACGACGGTAACGGGTCCAACAGCGACGCGTGTCTCGACAGCTGCACGCTTGCAACCTGCGGGGATGGGTTCGTTCACGCCGGTATCGAGAACTGCGATGATGGCAATACGTCAGCGGGCGACGGGTGCGCCGGCGATTGTACACAGGAGACTACCGATGAGCCAGTGGGCAACGATGGCGGAGGTTGCCAAGTGGTGGCGTCGGCGGGCGGAGCGTGGTGGGTTGGATTGGCTATCGCCGTGGCAAGGCGACGCAACAAGCGCAGGGCGACGGCACGAGTCCTGGCGGTTAAGGAACAGGATGTGGAGCTGATAGTAAATATAAACGGCCTGTCAGGTTCGCGCGCCAGGCAACATAATATTTAGTACCGCGCCATTCGGCTCTCCGCATGAGCCCGGTGGGCTAAGAGGCGCGCGATTGTGACATGCCGCGGGATAGGGCGGAGCCTACCGCGACACGATTCCTTGTTGGATCATCGTCTCGCCCATCGAAACGACCATCTCTTCCAGGGAGTGCGGCTGCCATTTCAGCACTCTCCGAATCCGGTCGCTCGACACCCGGCGTACCCGTCCGAGGTCCGAGACGACCGTCTTCACGGTGGGATCGAACATCGCGACGACGCGCACCATGAAGTTCGGCAGCTTGCGCGTCGGGACCTTAAACCCTTCGGGGCCAAAGCGTCTGGCGAGAATCTCGGCGACTTCGTCGAGCCAGGAGAACTCAATCGCGCAGCAGAAGCGTTGACCGGCCGCCCCCGGAGCGGTCATGGCCGAGATATGTGCGCTCGCGACGTCGCGTACGTCGACCCACGGAAAACCGATCTTGGCGGTTCCAGGCAACTCCTTGGCCATGAGCTTGCGCACGATCTCCCCGGAGGTACTGTAGTGACGATCGAGGACCGGGCCGAGGACCGCGCCCGGGTTGATCACGCAGAGTTCCATCGGCGCGTCGCCCTCGAGACTCGCAACAAAGTCCCAGGCCGCGCGCTCAGCGAGGGTCTTGCTCTTCGGGTACGGCGGGCATCGTTCGATGATCGACCAGTCGTCCTCGGTGTAGACGCGTGCGTTGTCGACGGGATGTCCCCCGGAGACCGCTGCCAGAGACGACGTGACGACAACGCGTTTCACCCCAGCGTCGGCCGCCGCTTTCAGGACGCGAAGCGTACCTTCCTTCGCGGGCTTGATGAGCTCATCCTCGTGCTCGGGCGCTCGGTTGGGAAACGGCGACGCGACGTGCAGGACGTAAGAACACCCGCGCACGGCGTCTGGCCATCCCTCATCCCGCGTCAGGTCGGCTTCGACGATCTCGAGCCGGTCACCAAGGTCGACATCGGCGTTCGCCTCCATCGCCTCCCGCACTTCGTCCGCGCGGGCCTGGCTGCGAACGGTACCGCGCACCCGGTAGCCCTGCTGCAACAGCCGTAGGACGCAGTGGAGCCCAATGAAGCCGGACGCGCCGGTCACGAGCACCGTGGTGCTGGGATGGTCTTCAGGCATCGGGCCCTCCATTCGTACGTCGATCCTGCAGTGTGGTGGCCGACGCGCAAGGGACTCGATGCAGCCGCTAGCCGTTCGCTTGAGCTGATAGTAAATACAAACGGCCTGTCAGGTTCGCGCGCCAGGCAACATAACGTGTAGTGCCGCGCCATTCGGCTCTCCGCATGAGCCCGATGGGCTAAGAGAGCGGAGGTGACCCCGAGCGAATCCGGCCCCTGCGTTGCGGCCTAGCCGCCCTGGACCTCAATCGATGGTCAGGGGTATTGTTCACGTCGAGCGGACGGTGTGATGAACTATCGGCTCGCCTATTCGATCGGCTTCCACCCCTGGGAAGACGCTGCTTGTGATCAGCCATTTTCCGAGAAGATCTCGGAGATGTTCGGCCGCGAGGAAAACGCTCGCGAACCTCCGCACGGCTCGGCGCTCGACGTCGGTACAGGAAGCGGCATTTGGGGAATCGAGCTCGCCAAGCGCGGTTGGCAGGTCACCGGGATCGACATCATCGAAAAGGCGCTTCGACGTGGTCGCGAACGCGCGCACGACGCGGGCGTCGACATCAGGTTTGTTCACGGTGACGTCACGACGCTCGAGCAGACCGATATCGGTGGGCCCTTTCGCTTGGTGCTCGATACGGGAACCTTTCACGATTTCGACGAGCGGCAGCGCAAGGCCATGGGCCGCGGAGTCAGCGCCGTGGCTTCCTCGGATGCAACGGTCCTACTGCTCGTTTGGCCAAAACGCCGGAGGCCGTTGATACGCGGCGCGAGCCGAAACGAAGTAGCGGCAGCATTCCCCGATTGGGAGATCACACACGTGGAGCCGTCGCACTTCCGGTTGCCCAAACCTTTGGACCTGCTGCTAAGGCCCGACGAGCACTGGTACCGACTTCGGCGAATAACCCACACCCCGGCATCGCCGTCCTGCGGGGGAGATGCGCGTCAGCGACTCGGGTCTGCGGTCGGTCGCCGATCCGATAGGGAGGGCCGGGGCCGAGGCGCGGTCCGCGGGATTGGCGAGCCTTGATCGAGAGCAAGCCGACGTCCACGACGTGATCGCGCTCCTTCGGCTCAATTATGATCGCAGCTCATGCAGCGCTGAGAGCGGGCTCGCCCTTCGTCCAACCGCAAGCGGTGAGCTCGCCGGTCTGCAGCGCATCGAGCACGCGCAGCACCTCATCTACGGCTGATAGTAAATATAAACGGCCTGCCAGGTTCGCGCGCCAGGCAACATAACATGTTGTCGTTCCTGAAAACGTCGTCCGTCGTGAGATCTGAGCCGCAATGATCCCGAGGGTGACCTGCTCGATTTCCATCGCACGCACGCGACGAACGAAGTCCGCAC
>JBAVOF010000715.1:0-2285 GCA_049691835.1 Polyangiales bacterium | reverse complement strand
CGCAGGGGCCGAAACCGGAGCCGAGGTTGAGGGTGCGGCAGAGACGAAGCAGGAGTAAGCGTCGATGCTGAGCGTCGTCATGGGCACTAGCGAGCAAGAAAAGCCATCGAGGCGCATGTGCGTGGGGTGCGGTACCCGCACCGAGCCAGCCGCTCTGGTGCGCCTGGTCGTCGGGGACAGCCCGCCGTTCGTGGCGGTCGACCTTGGACGACGGCTCGGCGGTCGCGGGATGTCGGTCCATCCGACCAGCGCATGTATTCGCTCCGCCGCGGTTCGCGGAGGCCTGGCGCGTGCGCTCCGCGGCGTGGCTCAAGTCGAGCCCGAAAGCATCGAACGCATGCTCGTGCAGCAATTGGAGCAGCGCGCTTTGGGTTTACTGATCTCCGCTCAACGCACTCACAACCTGGCACTCGGGGCCGACGCGGTCCGTGCTGCGCTGCACGCAAACAGAGGGGATCTGTTGATCCGCGCCACCGATTCTCGTGGTCGCGGGGATGAGCTCGCACAAGCTGCCACCGCGCTTGGTTGCGCGACCGTCACCTGGGGGACAAAGGCTAGCTTGGGGGACACGTTCAACCGTTCCGAGCTCGGAGTCCTCTTGGTGACGGATCGGGGGATCGCCCGTGCGCTGCTGGATTGCTTGTCGCGCGTCGGGGCCCTATCGGAGGATGGATGAGTAAGGTTCGAGTCTACGAAGTCGCCCGGGAGCTGGGGGTCGAGAACCGCGACCTGATTCAGCGAATCGCGACACTGGGGATCCAGGTGCGCAATCACATGAGCGTCCTGGACCCGATCGAAGTGGACCGCATCAAGCGATCACTGGGCAAGGACCGCAGTGAGGCCATGGTCGAAGAGCGAATCCGGCCCACCGTCGTCCGGCGCAAGCGCCGCCAGAAAGCCGATGAGGTCGAGTCGGCAGTCCCCGAATCGACTGCGTCCGCGGCCGTCGAGCCGTCTACCGTGGAGCCCACCATCGCGACATCCTCACTGGCACCAGAGCCTGAGTTCATTCCGGAGCCGCGCATCGAACCATCGGCCGCCGAATTGACCCAATCTCCACCGCCGGCACCGGAGCCGCCGATGGAACCGCGGTTGGCAGAGCTGCCGCCCGTCACACCGGTGTCTGAACCAGCTGCGGCGATCGAGGAGCAAGGTCGCTTCGCCCATGATGCGCTGCCTCCGGGGGTAATGCGTCGTGGCAAGGCCAAAGCCCCGAGCGCCACGCCGCTGTCCGAGGGCGCGCGACGTCGCATCGTCGCCGAACACGCCGCCCAGCGAGAGCAGCACGCACCACGCCGCCGTGAGATTCGCGGTCGCTCGTCCATCGGTCCCACCGGACGCCCGCAGGGGCGCCCTGGTAAGAAGCGATTGCAGCCAGGGAAGAAACCCAAACAGACCGAGATCACGGTGCCAAGCGCGCAGAAGCGCGTCATCCGCATCGACGAGAACGTGCAGCTTCAGACGCTCGCGCAGCGCATGAGCCTGAAGGCGACAGATGTACTGATGAAGCTGATGGAGCTCGGTGTGTCGGGCGTGCACATCAACAGCACGCTTGATGCAGATACCGCGGCCGTCTTGGCGAGCGAGTTCAACTACGAGGTCGAGAACGTTGCGCGGAGCGACGATGAAATCGTGGGCGATGCGCGCGGGGAGTTCGAGGACAAGGCTGGCGATCGGGAGTATCGGCCTCCGGTGGTCACGGTCATGGGTCACGTCGACCACGGCAAGACATCGCTGCTCGACAAGATCCGTGAAAGCGACGTCGTGGCCGGCGAGGCGGGCGGCATCACGCAGCACATCGGCGCCTACCGGGTAGACACCGATCGGGGCACGGTCGTGTTCCTCGACACGCCGGGCCACGAGGCTTTCACCGCGATGCGCGCGCGGGGCGCCCAGGCGACCGACATCGTCATCCTGGTCGTCGCCGCCGACGACGGGGTCATGCCTCAAACCAAAGAGGCGGTGAACCACGCTCAGGCGGCTGGGGTGCCTATCGTCGTAGCGGTGAACAAGATCGATAAGCCCGAGGCGAATCCGGACAAAGTGATGAACGAGCTCGCCGCGCTCGGACTGCAGCCCGAGGATTGGGGGGGCGAAACGATTTTCATCCCCTGCTCGGCGCTCACCGGCGAGGGAGTTGATACGCTTCTCGAGAGCGTGGCGCTGCAGGCCGAGCTCCTCGACCTCAAGGCGAACCCGAACATTCCCGCCGCCGGCGTCGTGCTCGAGGCATATCTCGACCGAGGACGAGGTCCAGTCGCTAACTTGTTGATTCGAGACGGGTC
>JBAVOF010000714.1:0-3507 GCA_049691835.1 Polyangiales bacterium | reverse complement strand
GATTTGAAGTAGTCCATCAGCCACTTGGGTCCGAAGGCGCGCAACATGCTCCAGTTCATGACCACGATGGTTCGCACACCGAGCAACCCCTGATCCATCAGGATCCGACTGATCCGGTTGACCTCCCAGTGCGCCTGCATGCGTCTTATTTTCAGCGACCCGTTGCGCACTACGAGCTCGTACAAGAGGTTCGCCGGCACGGTCATCGTCAGACCGGTCTTGAGGTTGGTGGTATGGATGTCGACTGCACGGAACACGTGCATGTCACAGACGAGATCTCGACGCGACACCATCTCGATCCCGCTCGCAGCGATGAACGCTTCGTAGAACCGACCGAGCTCGTCTCCCAAGCGTCCTGGTCGATTCCCCTTTTGGGAAGCCGGAGTGCCGACCGGGTCTTCCACGATGGCATCGTCCGAATACAACGCCAACCATTTGTCCTTGTCGTGCCGTCCTGCGATCTCCGGCGATGCCATCGCCGTCCGCAAAAGTGAATCCCGATCGGGTGAGGAAAACGGGGTTTGGTGCGGGGTCTCAATCATTGGCGGCGGTTCTACCACAGGGACCCCGAGGCGACACTAGCCGCCCGCAGCGTAGTGATCGCCACCACTGCACCCACCAAATGAAGAGCCTCCTCAGTCGGTCTTTTCGGAGGACCCGGGGGGCGCGTCGGACTTCGGCTCTTCCTTGGGAGGAGCCGCCTTGTTGATGAGGCCCATGACGGTGACTGCCAGCAAGTCTTCATCGGCTTTCCCTAGAGGGCAAAGGTACTTGCCCAGGTACTCGCACGCATCGGCGCGCGCCTTTTGGGGGTCTTCGACGTACCTGCCTTCGCGCGTGTACCAGATGTCTTCTCTGGAAGTCCGTGCGAGCATCCCGTTTGAATACTCCCACTGCCCCAGAGCGCTCTTCGCCCGCGCTCCGCTGGGATAGAACCACTCGCCGCTCCGGCTTTTCGCCAGTCGACCGTTCGGGTAGTTGAGCTCCAGGTAGCCGCGTTGGATCACGCGCCCATTGTACCAGGTCGTCCTCGGATGCCGCGTCACGCGGTATCCAACAAACGGGGCGCAAACCTCTCTCTGAAGCTGGGACAGGTCACGCCGTTCCTCCACCTCGAGGCCTCTCTTGTAGCGGCCTGGCTCCTCGTCGAGGCGCGCCAGGAAATCCATGATCGTCAGCTCCTCGCAGGTCGGGGACGCCATCAGGGTTCGCTGTGCCGATGCCGAGGTGGTGGCCAATACCGTCGCTACGAGCGGCACCAGCACGAGGCCCGGTAGTCTACGAGGCATGACCAGCCCGACGGAGATTCATCGACCTATTCGTCCGACGACCCAAGCCCCCGCGGCCCACGAGCGCTTCGCCGCCGCAGGCGATTGGCCTCGGTGAAACGGGCCTCGACCCATTTGACCATCTGCTGGTGGGCCCCATCGACGTTCTCCCCCCCGTTTCGCTGCACGTAGCTCCCATCGGGCTGCATGTCCCAGGCGCTTCGCTGGTCGTTGAGCAAGATGTCGAGAATTGTTCGCAGCTCGGCTCGTAGGCCCACCGGCTCGACCGGTGTCAACACCTCGACTCTGCTCACGAGATTTCGGGTCATGCAATCGGCCGACCCGATGTAGTACTCTTCTTGGCCACCATTGCGGAAGTAGTAGATCCGCGAATGCTCGAGGAACCGACCGACCACGCTGATGACACGGATGTTGTCCGAAAGCCCGGGAACACGCGGGCGCAAACGACAGGAGTCGCGAACGATCAGGTCGACGTGTACCCCGGCTTGCGACGCCTCATACAGCGCGCGGGTGATGTCGACATCTTCGAGGCCGTTGGTCTTGATCTGAATCAGGCCCTTTTGGCCTTCCTCTGCGCACCGAATCTCGCGCTTGATCTTCTTGAGGAGCGCTGGCTTGAGAAGCTTGGGCGCGGGCAGCAGCTTCTGATAGGCGCGGCTCGGCTTGTAGCCCGTCGTCAGATAGTTGAAGAGCTCCGTCGCGTCGCGGCCGATGCCCGGGTCGCAGGTTAGAAGCCCGATGTCCGAGTAGAGCTTGGCCGTCTCTTCGTGGTAGTTGCCGGTCCCGATGTGCACGTAGCGGCGGAGGCCGTTGTGATCGCGACGGACGACGAGGATCACCTTGCAGTGTGTCTTCAGCCCGACGACGCCATAAGTCACGTGAATGCCGGCCTGTTCGAGCTTGTTGGCCCAGTTGATATTGGCTTCTTCGTCGAACCGTGCCTTGAGCTCCACCACCACGGCGACTTGCTTCCCGTTCAACGCGGCATTGATCAGGTGCTGAATGACGCGCGACTTCGAGGAAGTGCGATAAAGCGTCATCTTGATCGCACGAACTTTCGGGTCCTCGCTCGCCTCGCGCAAGAACCGCTCCACCGAGGTCCCGAAGGCCTCATACGGGTGGTGAACCAGAAGCGCCTCTCTTCGCCGGATGACGTGAAAGATGTTGCTTCGCCCGATCAGGCTCGGCGCGTCGACCGGCCGATGGTCGGGATCCCGGTGCTCCGGGATGTCGAGCCCCGCGAGCTGAAACAGGTCGTCCAGACTCAGGAACCCATCGACTTCGAAGACGTCGGCCTGCTCATCGAGACCGAGCTCAGCGGCAAGCCAGCCACGGTGGATCGCGTCCATCCCGAGCGCTACCTCCAGGCGAACGATCGGCGCGAACTTGCGCTCTTGCAACTCCGACTCGATGAGCGCGAGCAGGTCATCGGCTTTGTCCTCGTCGCTCTCGACGTCGGCGTTGCGGGTAACACGAAAGAGCTCCGTGCGCTCGATGAGCATCCCGGGAAACAGCAGGTCGAGGTTGTTGGCGACGATCTCTTCGAGAGGCACGAACGCCAACGAATCGCGAACTTGGATGAAGCGCGGCACGCCGGCACCCATGGGAACTTTGACTCGCGCCAACAAGGGCGCGGGATCGTTCGGGTAGTGAAGTAAGACCAACAAGTTCAGCGATAGATTCGAAACGAACGGGAACGGGTGCGCCGGGTCCATCGCCTGCGGCGTCACGAGGGGAAAGATGTTGTCCAGGTAATGATCGCGAAGCCACTGCTGATCCTCGGGCGCAATGGTATCGTACGATGCGACTCGGACTCCGATCTCTTCCAGCTTCTGGCGCAGCACGATCCACAGATGCTGCTGCTCCACGTTCAGGGCACGAATCAGCTCGTGGCACTCCTGGATCTGCTGCATCGGCGTGCGCCCATCGACGGTGAGCTTGTGTACGCCGGCGGCCACCTGTTGTTTGAGGCCTCCAATCCGCTTCATGAAAAACTCGTCGAGGATCGAGCTCGTGATGGCGAGGAATTTCACCCGCTCGAGCAGCGGGGTTCGGACATCCTCGGACTCGTGCAGGACGCGCTTGACGAAAGTCAGCCAGGTCAGCTCCCGGTTGAGATAGTTTTCCGGGGCGTCGAGATCGACGCCAGCCGCCGAGCGCGTCTTGTCCTCCCGCGAGATCTCAGCCGCGGGGTGCCCATTGGTGGTGGATACGGAAG
>JBAVOF010000713.1:0-14021 GCA_049691835.1 Polyangiales bacterium | reverse complement strand
TCGCGCGCGCTTCGACGTCCGTTACGAGTGAAAAGGCGTTAGTATCCGGCGACATGATTTGCTTGTCCGCCGTTGTGACGACCGACCTCGACACGGTCCCGTTCTCGCAGCGCCTGGTATCTCTGTTTGGCTTGTTCGCCATGGTCGGTATCGCCTGGCTGCTCTCGAAGCACCGCGATCGGGTCCCTTGGCGCGTGATCGTTTGGGGCATCGGGTTGCAAGTGTCGTTCGGCGTCCTGGTGATGAAGACTCGACTAGGTCTGCGCCTTTTTTCGATCGTGAACGACATGGTCATCGTCCTCTTGGGATTCACCGCGCAGGGCGCCGAGTTCGTCTTCGGCGATTTTGCGTCCGAGAAGTTCACCATCGCGATCAACGTCCTGCCGACCATCATCTTCTTTTCGTCTCTGATGACCATCCTCTACCACCTCGGCATCATGCAGCGCGTGGTCGGCGCGTTCGCTTGGGTCATGCGCCGGACGATGGGAACGACCGGGCCCGAGACGCTGTCCGCGGCTGCGAACTCATTCGTCGGTCAGACTGAGGCGCCACTGATGATAGCGCCGTTCATCCGTACGATGACGCGGTCGGAGCTCATGGCAGTCATGACGGGCGGCTTTGCAACGGTCGCCGGCGGGGTGCTTGCGGCTTATGTTGGCTTGCTCAAGGGCGTGTTTCCCGACATCGCCGGGCATCTGATCGCCGCCAGCGTGATGAGCGCTCCCGCGGCGCTTGTGATCGCCAAGGTCATGTGGCCGGAGACCGAGGCGCCCGATGCTGCAGCCGGGGCGACGATCCAGGTGCAGGCTCAGGACGTGAACCTCATCGATGCCGCCGCACGAGGCGCGTACGAAGGCATGAAGCTGGCCCTCAACGTCGGCGCCATGCTCTTGGCCTTCATCGCGCTCATTGCGCTCGGCAACGCCCTCCTGGGCCTGCCGTTCCAACTCTACAACGGCTGGATGGGGTTGGAAGGGGCCGCTGCCCTGGCACCGATCACCCTGCAGCAGCTCCTCGGCTGGGTTTTCTGGCCCTTTGCTTTCTTGATCGGAGTGCCTGCGGCGGAGTGTTCCAGCGTGGGGACCTTGCTCGGCGAGAAGCTCGTCCTCACCGAGTTCGTCGCCTACCTTCATCTCTACGAGTCACTGTCCGCAGGGATCGCTCAGCTATCACCGCGCACGGTCGTGATCACGAGCTACGCGCTGTGTGGGTTTGCGAACTTCGGTTCGATTGGCATTCAGCTCGGCGGAATCGGCGGGATCGCGCCCGAGCGAAGGCACGACCTCGCCCGACTCGGCCTGCGCGCCATGTTCGGCGGGATGCTCGCGTCGTTGATGACGGCGGCAGTGGCAGGGATGCTGGTCTAGGCAGCATCGCCGCCAGTGCCAACGCTCTAGGCGTTGCGCCCTCCCAGACGGATCCGTCAGCACCGGTGCCAGTGAGCCCGCGACAATTTGCCGCCTTACCAATCGGTCCCAACGTGCTTACTTAGTCCAGTAATGGTTCGTGTTGCAGCGATCTGCGCGCTCTTGTACGCGTCAGGATGCGCGTCCGCGCCCGTGGATGACATGGCGAGCGAGAGCCGGCAGGTGCAGGCGATAGTGCGCACTACCGCAAGCCCGTTTTGTCCAGGCAAAACGCTCGACTCTTGCCCGAGCCCGAAAGCCGGGGATTGGCGTCGCGATATCCGAGACTGGGTCGGGGCTGGCGTGCCCGACGCAGAGATCCGAGACCGTTTGCAGGCGAGGGTGCCCGACTTCGACTTGAGCATTCCACCAGTGAAATCCGGCTGGATGATCCCGCTCGTTGCGGTCGCTCTATCGACCTGGTGGCTCATCGCGATGGCGCGACGATTCCGACGTCGCGGTGTACCGAGGCGAGCCGAAGACGCGCACGCCCAAGATCTCGGACTGGACGTGCGCCTCGACGAGGAGCTAGCGCGTCTGGACTGAGGCCGCACGGCCTGCCACGCCCACCCCGGCGCGACGAGGGTCGGGCGGAGCTCAAACCGTGCAAATCACCGATGAGCCGTGTCCAAACAAGCCCTGATTCACGGTGACCCCTGCCTTTGCGCCTTCGACCTGGCGTCCTCCGGCTTGCCCGCGTAACTGCCAAGTGAGCTCACAGACCTGGGCGATCGCTTGGGCGGGCACCGCTTCGCCGAAGCAGGACAAGCCACCGCTAGGGTTGACCGGGACCCGGCCGCCGATGCTCGTTTCACCATCGCGCAGGAGCTTCTCGGCATCGCCGGGCGCGCACAGGCCGATCTGTTCATACCAATCGAGCTCGAGCGCAGTCGACAAGTCATAGACTTCCGCGAGGTTCATGTCTTCCGGGCCGAGGCCGGCCTCTTCGTAGGCCCGGTGTGCGATCGATTCCTTGAATCCGCGATCGGGCAGTCCCACGCCGGCTTGGGAATCCGTGGCGAGATTCGGCATCTCGATGATGCTGTTCGGGTACACCGGCGTCACGGTCGAGACCGCCGCGATCTTCACCGGCTTGCTTGTGTGTTTGCGCGCAAAGTCCATGCTGCAGAGCACCAAGGCTGCAGCGCCATCACTGGTTGAGCAGATGTCGAGCAGGTGAAGCGGGTCGGCAACCACAGCCGAGCTCATCACCTCCTCGAGAGCGACTTCTTTGCGGTAGCGAGCATTCGGATTGTGAAGGCCGTGCTTGGAGTTCTTCACCTTGACTGCAGCGAAGTCTCGTTGGGTCGCGCCAAAGACGTCCATGCGACGCCGCGCGTACAACCCAAAATAGGTCGGGTTGGTGATCCCTTGAATGTGGAAGCGCAGCCAATCTGGATCCTCGGGTCGGCGCCCTCCCGTCGGGGCAAAGAAGCCCTTTGGAGCCGCGTCTGCGCCGATCACGAGCGCCACGTCGCAAAGCCCGGCCAGGATGTGCGCCCGCGCAACGCTGATCGCTTGAGCGCCGGTGGCACATGCCCCGTACGAGCTCGAGACCTTGGCGCCAGACCAACCGAGCGCCTGCGCGAAGGTTGCGCCCGCCACGAAGCCCGGGTAGCCGTTGCGAATGGTGTCGCCGCCAGCCACCAGCTGGATGTCTTTCCATCGCACCCCTGCGTCCTTCAAGGCGTCTTGCGCGGCCTTCACACCGTAGCTGACGAAGCTTTGCCCCCACTTTCCCCAGGGGTGCATGCCCACACCGAGAACGGCGACGTCCTTGCTCATACGCCGCTCCTCCCGTGCGCCGGCTTCCAATTCCACGTGAGGTACACGTGCTTTTCGTCCTCATAGAGCTCGCGAAGGACCAGCTCCATCGGCATCGCGGTCTCGAGCGCATCGACGCCGACGCCGTCGGCGACCTGGCCGAGCACCGTGATCCCCTCTTTCTCGAGCTCCACCGCGGCGATCGCAAAAGGTTCGAACGGTTCCTTCGCCACGAAGGGGGCCGGCGGTTTGTAGCTCGCGCTGGTGTAGGACCAGACCTTGCCTGTGCGGCTCAACTGAACCTCTTCGAGGTCGGCACGTTCGCAGGCGGGGTTTCGACAGAAGGTCTTCTCGGCCGGAAAAAAATAAGTTCCGCACCCGCGACATCGCGTTCCGAGGAGGTGTGGCTCGTGCGGGTCCGTGGTGAAGAGGCCTTCGACGGCCGGTACCTTGGTTTTCTCAGTCATGGTGAACGGTCCGCGGGAATAGAACACGTTTCACTTCATCGCTCAAGCCGACTTCGCGTATTGCGCCTTGGTTCGTTCCAGCAGCCTAGTCAGCTCCTCGCGGAGGGCTTCGAGGCTGTCCAACGTGGCGCGAACCGTCGGGCGACGCAGGCCGTCGATCTCTTCGATCATCTTCTCGAGCCTCCTCGCCGAGGCGGTTGCACGCCGAATCGTGTCCAGTTGCTCGACGCCTTCCGGCTTCGGGTGAAGGAGCGGATTGAAGCGCTTCCGAAGCTCGGTCACCGGCGCACCTTCTTCGAAGACCGCCTCTCGCAGCTGATCGACTAGCTGTCGATCCACCGCCGGTTTGCGCTCCGCATCGTTGCCCGATCCCTTTCGAAGCGCCCTGGCGAAATAGTCGACCGCGTCGCATGTCGGAATGCGTTCGTTTAGACCGTCTCGTTTCAACACCGACGGAGCGTGCCGCTTGAGCGCGACGTACGAGCCCGTCAGCTTGTCCGCAGTCGCCTGCTTGAGCTGCAGCTCGCGCGAGCAGTACGAGTAGAAGTCCTCGTACCCCCAGCCAAGATACGATTCACGATTGCGGACTTCGACGAGAGCCTCGGCCATCATCACCCACGAGCGCTTGAATTCCCGTGCTCGCCGTACGACGTGGACCCGAAGCTCGTCCGCTCCATCTGCTTCGAGCGCCTCTGCCAGGTCGCCGAGCCTTTGATGCGTTGCCATCGGCGCTCTATACCACCGAAGCCATCCGTTTTATACCGGGCCGGAGAGATCGACGAAGTGCCGCAAACCCCAGTGAACCGAGACGACGCCCGGCGGCGCGCAGCGACCGGGTTGGCCGCCACTGCCCTGGTGACCGACGTGGCGCAGAGGCTTGCGGAGGCCGGAATTGCTGTGATGCCGGTGAAGGGGGCGCTGCTTCAGCATTGGCTCTACGACGACCCGAGCGAGCGTCCGCTGACCGACGTGGACCTCTTGGTCCGTCCGGAGGATTTCGACAGGGCTGTCGCGCAGCTCGAGACGGGCGGTTACCGCCGCGCGCTTGGCAGCAGCATCGGCGCAGCCGTTATGGAGACCCCGTTCGGTCTCCCGCTCGATCTTCATCCACGGCTTTTCGATCGCGCGCGATACCGGCTGCCCACGCGCGAGCTCTTCGCGCGGAGCTCCGAGAACCATGTTCTGTACGGCGTCAGCGTTCGGCTCCCCTCCGCGCTCGACGTCTACGCGCATCTAGTCGGCAAGTTTGGCAGCGACCATCTCGACGCGTGTGCCACCGCTCGCCTCGATGAGATCGCGCGGATGGGTTTCCGGCTCCGAGCCTCTCCGGAAACGACCGCCCGGCATCTCGTGCATTGCGGCATGCGCCGGGTGTCACTGTACGTGCTGCCACTGGTCCATCGCCTCACGGCCGACCCGTTCGCGCTGCAGGTGTGCCGTCGCCTTCCGTTCGACCCGGTCGGCCGGGCCCTCGTCGCTGTTGCGGACCCAGTTCTCGCGGCGGCTTCACCCGATTCGCGCAAGGCCGCACTCATGGCGCACCTGTTGAACGAGTCCCTTCCGCGAGGTGCACGATCCGGCCTCCGGGCGCTGCTTCAGCGGCCCCAGCGGGGAGCCAAAGGTGCGCGACCGTGATTGGCGGCTCAGGACGAGATCGGGCCGTCCGTGCAGGCGCCCGGGCTGCCCTTGGCCGGCGGCGCGGGTGTGCACGCCGTGGCCACTGCCTCCAAGTCCTCGCGGTAGACGACCCGTGGGGTCTCGTAGGGTTGGCGCTCGGTGCTTTCCGTAGGATTGCTGCTGCTCTTTCGTTCCACCGTGCCCCTCATTCTTCAATTACCGCAAGTCGGACCCGTGCGCGACCCGACTCCGCCATTCTCTGCGCGGCAGGCGGGTAGACCGCCAGCGCATCGCCTGAGTACGTGTGCGCCGCCCCCGGGCAGAAGTTGGACGCGATCCCCGCGTCGCCGAGGCCCTCGAGCTTCCGCCGCACGGCCTTGGTCGTTTCCCGAATCCCCCGCAGCGCGCCCGACTGGGCCCAGATCTCGGTGACCCGTTGCTCGTGGAGATTCCCGACGGGGACGCGCCACTGCACGCAAGGCAGGACGCCGCCGTATGGATCGACGGCGATGTTGTTGGAGCCGGCGCCGCAGTGCTTATCGGTGCCAGCCACGATCGCTCTTCGTGATGCAGCAACAGTCGGTGCGTCGACGAGGATACCGTCTCGCCTCGCCAGCGCTTGCAGCGCCCGCCGGTATCGCGCCTGACCTTCGGGGCTGGCCTCGATGCCCAAAGGGCTCCGGTCGCCGTTGTCTTTGGGCTTCACTTCGGGATCGATCTGAAACCCGACCTCGAGCTCGTCGAAGAGCGCGAGCATGCTCTCGACCTCGTGCTCGTTCCACCGGGTCAGCACGCTGTTGACCTTCACGCGTAGCCCGAGCAACTTCATCGTGCGGATGTTCGTGACGAGGCGTTCGAAGCTCCCAGGGACGCGCGTCTGCTTGTCGTGCGTGGCTCCGCTGGCGCCATGAAGGCTTACCTCCACGAGAAACGGATCGACTTCTTCGCGAATCCGCCGGGCCACCGGTTCTTTGACCGCGTGGCCGTTGGTCTTGATCCGGATCACGAAGCCCAGGCTCCGGGCATGGCCGGCGATCTCGAAGAAGCGGGGGTGCGCGAGCGGTTCGCCGCCGGTGAGAGTGAGATGGAGCACGCCGAGCCCGGCCAGGTCGTCCAGCAGCTCACGATACTGTTCGAGCGACAAGCGCTTCCCGCCAAGTGACAAATCATTGTAACAGAACGTGCAGTCCAGGTTGCAGGCGTACGTGAGCTCCAGCAGCACCGACATCAGCCGGTTGTCGTTCCAGGTGCGCTTGACCGTTTGGGAGAAGCTCATGATCGAATGATCGCCCCAGCTTGCAAGAGCTCGTCGAGAAGAGAGGTCGCGTCCAGGCGCGCGCGTTCCTCATCGACCGCGTATTTGTCCGTGATGGTCGTGACCAGCTCATCGAGGGTTCGCTCTGTCTTCAGCTGCTCGACGATGAAGGCGCCAACCGCGTTGACGACCAGCACTTCCCCGGCCTCCTGTAGGACGAAGACCCCTTCGTCATCCATCACGCGGAAGCGCGCGTGTGGGTCAATTCGATACTGCGGTGTCGGTGCTGGGGTACTCATGGTCCAATACCCTCCAGAAGCGGGTGTCCTTGGCAAACGAGAGAATGCGAAAGGGGATACGTTCGACCAGGTCCGCGACACGCGAGCTGAGCACGTCGACGAGCACTGGGTCGGCATTGATGTACGGGCACGAGGCTACGATACGCGAGACGGCTTCGGCTTTCGAGCAGCGGCGCACCAGCGGCGTCGTCCCGTGGGCGAGACCGAGCAATCCGGTCAGCGGGTAGGGAGGGTGCCGCTTGGGGACCCCGCCGAAATCCCCCGCGAATGGCATCGCTTGAAGCTCGAATGCCCCGTTTGCGGGGGTGATCGCGTTCAGCTCGTCGCTCAGAATGCTCAGCTCGAGCTCGTCGGCCAGGCTGCAGAGAGTGGTTTTCCCGGCCCCCGAGCGTCCGCAGAAGAGAAAACCTCGGGCGCCATCGGTGAATGCGGCGCTGTGCATGACCAGGGCCCCGGTGCCAAAGAAGCGATAACAGGCCAGCACGCGAAACAAATTCTCGAACGCGCCAAGGAACCACTTGTCGTTGAGGCAGGTTTGCATTTGCGCCCGAAGAGGCCTGCGATCGACGTTGGCGGTGAACCCGATGCCCGCCACGGAGACACTGTCGGCGCCATGCGCAAGCGCGATCCGATACTCGCTCGGGCCGGGCGGCCTGCGCATGAAGCCGGCGGGATCTGGGATCTGGTGCACGTCGATGTCCACGTCGGACCTGCGGTCGTCCCGGCACAGCAAGGCCTCGAACTTCGGACGCACGAGCTCGACCTGCTCCGGGCTCAGTCCCGCGAATCGGTAGCGAGAGGCGGCGAGCTCGACGGTCAGCACGCTCATCGGCTCATCTTCTCAAGCCGAGCGATCAGTGCGCGCGCGTACTTTCGGAGCGCCGCGAGCCGATCGGACACCGCGACCCGACAGTGCGCGCGTCCGACGATGGCGCTCAGTGGGGCGGCCGGGTCTCGTTCGTTCGCATCATCGGCCTGGGTGAGCGCCAATGCTCCGTGCACGCTCGGTGCATACCCGAGAAATCGATGTGCGTCCCAGTAGTCGCGCCGGCGCACTACGACGACATCCCCAGGAACGTACCATCGTTGTTTGCGAACCCGCAGACCTTCCCCATCCTTCAAGACGCGCATGCATCGTCCCCGAACGACGAAGTCCACGGCTTCGCCAGGCTTCAAGCCCAGGCTCTGCAAGCTCGACCGTCCCCAGCTCATAAACCCGAGCAACCATACCAGAGACGCGGGGCCCGAACCTCCCGGGCCACGATGGCTTCCCTGATCTCAAAGGTTCGTAACCGTTGCACAATTGTGACCCAAAATACTTGTTGACAACCGTAATTCCGAAGCTTTACAGTAAAAGTGTCGGCGGCTGATCAACGACCCACCGACGGGCCAAATCGAGATTCACACTCCTTGGGGGTACAACACAACGGGCGCTCGGGCGGGGTTCACACCTCGCCCGAGATTTTTTAAGACATCGCCCGGGCTATGCATCGCCGATGCACCGCCCGAGGTGCAGCAGACGCAACGAACGCGGAGTCGTTACAGGCTTCGCTTCTTGCCGCGAAGACCTCGGCGACTGCCTTTGGGCTTCTTCGGTCGGTCGAAAGAGCGACCGTCGCCACCACCGCCGCCACGGTCGTAGCTTCCGCCCTGGTCGCCGCGATCGTAATCGCTATGTGCGAAGCGGTCGGGAGGAGGGCCGAAATCGCGCGGCTGACGCGGAGGCCGGGGACGGTCTTCCGCGATGTCCAGACGCAGCTCGCGCCCGCCGAGCTCGCGACCGTGAAACTTCTCGACCGCTTGAGCCGCGTGCTCTTCATCCGCGAATCGAATGAATGCGAATCCTCGCGGGCGCCCGCTCTCACGGTCCTTTGGGATGTGAACGTCAACGACCTCACCGATCTCACCGAAGAGCTCGCGTAGCTCCTGGTCCGTCGTACCGAAGTTGAGGTTCCCTACGAATATCTTACTTGAAATGACTGACTCCGTTCTCCTGATGTGCTCATTTGGCACGTTTTTCGGTTCGAGTCCAAGTGGGACCAGACAACCGGGATCTAATTGCGTTGGCCTGACACCTCGAGCTCAGTAGTGCCAGGGGAACTTTCGGTAGTCCTGAGGCCGCTTTTCGAGAAAGGCGTCACGGCCCTCCTGCGCCTCTTCGGTGGCGTAAGCCAAGCGGGTGGCTTCTCCGGCGAAAATCTGCTGACCGACCAGGCCGTCATCGATCATGTTGAAACCGAACTTCAGCATTCGCATCGCCGTTGGGCTCTTCGAATTGACCTCCCGGGCCCAGGAAAGGGCGAAGTCCTCGAGCTCGGCATGGGGAACCACGGCGTTGACCATCCCCATCTCTGCCGCCTCCTGCGCGCTGTAGCTCAGACCCACGAAGAAGACCTCTCGCGCCTTTTTTTGGCCGACCTGGCGGGCGAGCAGAGCGGAGCCGTAGCCGCTGTCGAAGCTGGCGACATCGGGGTCGGTCTGTTTGAAGAGCGCGTGCTCCCTGCTGGCGATGGTCATGTCGCAGACCACGTGTAGGCTGTGGCCGCCCCCGACGGCCCAACCGGGGACCACAGCGATCACGATTTTCGGCATGAAACGGATCAAGCGCTGCACTTCCAAGATGTGCAGGCGACCCAGCCTCGCGGGGTCGATCTCGCCGGGCGCCTCGGTTTCGTACTTGTACCCGTCCTTGCCGCGGATGCGCTGATCCCCTCCCGAGCAGAACGCCCAGCCTCCGTCCTTCGGAGACGGGCCGTTCCCCGTGATCAGCACGCAGCCGACGTCCGGGGTCTGCCTGGCATGGTCCAGGGTTCGGTAGAGCTCGTCCACTGTCCCCGGCCGGAATGCATTGCGCACTTCGGGTCGATGGAAGGCGATGCGGACAGTCCCGTGATCCTTGGCCCGGTGGTAGGTGATGTCCCTGAGATCGAAGCCAGGTACCTCGTTCCATTTGGATGCGTCGAATATCTCGGAAACCATGGTCCCCTTCACTCCGTGAACTCGCTGAGCACCGCGAGGATGATGCGTCCGAGGAGCGCCGCCACCTGCTGGCGTGAAAAGTCGCCATCGATCCAGCGCTGCAGGATCTCGCCCGCGCCGCTGAGCATCATGTCGGCGAGCGCCTGTGCCTCCAGATCGTCAACGCCCGTGAGCTCGCGAAGTGGAAGGAGCCAGGGCTCCACGAGTTGGCCGCGGAATTCCTTGCTGATCGCCGAGATTTCCCGATCGGGGCCGACAGAGCGAAGCAACTGCCAACCCCCCGAGCCCTTGGCTTCGATGGTATCACACGCCGCGTCGATGAAGCCACGCGCAATCGATGCCACGTCAGCCGCAGCGTCGGCGTCCAAGATGTTCGGAGTGCGGCCGGCGAAGTCTTCACGGAAGTCTTCGAGCACGCCTTTGATCAGCTCGTGCCGGTTCGGAAAGAACTTGTAAACCACGGGCCGCGTGACCCCCGCGGCCGCTGCGACGTGTGGAATGCGCACTTTGTCGATGCCGTCCGCAGCGATGATATCCGACGTGACACGCAACAACTGCTGTTGACGGTCCTCGGGGCTCAGTCTCGTTCGCGCGGGATCGCTGGGTCTGTTGGATGAGGACATGGGCTCATGAAAAAGGGTGGCCCCTTCGATAGAAGCCACCCTGATCGAATTGAAACTGCCGCCGGCTCAATCTTGAGCCAGGTTCATCACCTGCTGAAGGCTCATGGCAAGGGTCATGTCGCCGTCGATCTTGATCTTGCCGGACATGAAGGCCTGCATCGGATTCAACGAGCCATTGAGCATGCCAAGCCAGTCGTCGGCGGACACGGTGATCGTCGCGCCGGGGCTCGCATGCTTGCCCTTGCTGGCAAAGCCGCCGGTCTTGCCCTTCGTGAGGTCCAGGTTCCACTCACCGCCGCCGTCGCCGGTGATGTTGAACTGGTAAACTGCATTGGGCTGGGTGGCCGCGTCCGTATTGGCGGCGGCTCTCTGCTCAAACTTCTCGAAGAACTCAGCTGCGGATTTCATCGGTATTGCCTCTCTTGTGGTGTCGGCCGCCGCTTCCTGCTCCTGGTCGGTGCGGCTGACCGGAGAGGAGTTGTAACCGAAATCGCCGCCGTATGCACCCCCGTTTCAACCGGGGAAAACCCAGCGATTTCAGTCCTCCACGATTGACAGAGCGCGAACCGGGCAGATGTCGACCGCGTCCTGCGCAGCCTCGCGCAGCTCCTCCGGGGGGCTGGGGTCGATGACGATCAGTGAGCCGTCGGGGGCGAACTTGAAGAGCTCGGGAGCTACCCCGACGCATTGGCCGTGGGCAGCGCAGAGGTTTTTGTCGTGAACGATGCGCATGGCGCCGGGAATGTAAGCGAGGTCGGGCCGGTTGTCAGCCACCGCCCGATTCTTGAAACAAGCCGGAAACGTTCGACACATCGACCGGAAACAGCTCGGATCTACGCTCTGCCGACTTCTAAGGAGGAACCGGGGATGGACGCTCTCAATCAGGCGGATACCGCATGGCTCATGGTGGCGTGTGCGCTCGTCATGCTCATGACTCCAGGCTTAGCGCTCTTCTATGGCGGGATGGTGAACTCGAGAAACGTGCTCTCGTCGTTCATGCATAGCTTCATCGCGTTGGGGATCATCACCCTGCAATGGGTGGTCATCGGCTATTCGCTAGCGTTCGGGTCGGATGCTGGCGGCGGATTGATCGGTGGCTTCGACTACGCCTTCTTGAATGGAGTGGGATTGGAGCCTCGGGAGGGTTCCACGATCCCGCACATCTTGTTCATGGCTTTCCAGATGATGTTCGCCATCATCACACCCGCGTTGATCTCCGGCGCGATCGCGGAGCGAATGAAGTTCTCCGCGTACTTCCTCTTCATCCTCCTCTGGGCGACCTTCGTCTATGATCCGATTTGTCACTGGGTCTGGGGACCGGATGGTTGGCTCGGCGCCCGAGGGGCGCTCGACTTCGCCGGCGGGACCGTGGTTCATCTCTCATCGGGCACGGCCGCGTTGGTTTGCGCCCTGGTCATCGGTCGCCGCAGCCGTCCAGGCCCTCCTCACAACCTGACGCTCACCTTGCTCGGCGCGGGCCTGCTTTGGTTCGGTTGGTTCGGATTCAATGCGGGTAGCGCGCTGGCTTCGAACGCGAACGCGGCGCTTGCTCTCGTGAATACCCACCTGGCGGCCGGTGCGGCCGCGTTTGCCTGGGCTATCATCGAGTGGATCAGGCAGGGCAAGCCCACCGCGCTGGGCGTCGCCTCCGGATTGGTGGCAGGTCTGGTCTGCATCACGCCCGCAGCGGGCTTCGTGGGCCCCGTCTCGGCTGTCGTCATGGGTCTGCTGGCAGGCCTGGTCTGCTACGGAGCGGTCATGCTCAAGGGCAGGCTTGGCTATGACGATGCGCTCGATGCGTTTGGCATTCACGGTGTGGGCGGCGCCCTGGGTGCGGTCCTGACCGGCGTGTTCGCGGCGCAGATTTGGGGTGGGACGGACGGGCTCATCGCTGGCAACAGCGAGCTCTTCGTGGAGAACATCATCGGTGTGCTCGCGGCAGCCACGTACTCCGTCGTGGTCACCTTTGTCATCCTCAAGGTCCTCGATGCGACCATCGGTATCCGAGTCAGCAAAGACGAGGAGAGCGAGGGCCTCGACACCAATCTGCACGGCGAAGAGGGCTACCACATGGGTGGTGCTACGGCGCTCACCGAGGAGTAGCCGCGGGCGGTGTCGAAGCCCGTTTGTCCGAGGTCTGCCTTCGTCGTAGGCCTCGAACATGGGGCTACCGCGCTTCGTCAGCAGATTGTTCGGCAGGAGGGACGCTCCCCCGCCGTCTCTTCCGGAAGCCGAAGAGCGGGACTACTCGCTCGCCGAGCTCGCCCGGTACGACGGCTCGGATTCGTCTAAACCACTGCTCCTTGCTATTCGCGGACAAGTGTACGATGTCACGCGAGGGCGGGATTTCTACGGGCCGGGCGGGCCATACGGGATGTTCGCTGGCAAAGATTGCACCCGCGCACTGGCGAAGGTGGCGTTCGATGAGGACCTGTTCACGGGAAACGTCGAAGGACTCGAAGCCGACGAGTTGGAGAAGCTCGCAGAGTGGATCGAGATGTTCGAGGGCAAGTACCGGCGAATCGGGAGGTTGTTGGATAGCGAGTAGCCGAGGCCCCAGTCGCCAGAAATCAGCGCGTCACGGCGAGAGCACTGGCGTCACTTGGAGGACCTTGCCGCTGGTCCCGCCCCCATCGGTCGTGATGTACAAAAGCCCATCCGGGCCTTGGCGCGGCGAGCGCAGGCGACCTTGATCGTCGATCACAGTAAAATCGTTAGTCACTTCTCCCGCCTGGGTCACGAAAAAGATGTGAAGGTGTGAGGCCTTCAAGGTGGCCACCGTGAGCGCACCGTTCCAGGCGCCCCACGCATCGCCTTCGATGAAGCCCGCGCCCGACAGTGCGAGCGTGGGTGAGCCACTCGACCAGATCGCCTCGATGGCCGCGGGGAACTTGACCAGATCTGTCATGGGAACCGACTCGTTGTAGTTGGGGACGGGGTCCCAACCGAAGTTGCCGGCGAGCAGCAGATTGACCTCATCGTCGATCGACGGTCCGTGCTCCGCCGACACGCCGAGCCCGTCCGCGGAACGGAACGCGATTCCCTGCACGTTGCGATGGCCCTTGGAGAACCAGCGATGTCCATCGGGGTTGCCCGCGGCCGCCACCCCGTTCCGATCGATCCGCAGCACCTTGCCTCCCAGTGAGTCGTCGTCCTGGGGCGTCTCACCGATCGCGGCATCGCCGGTGCCCACCCAGAGGTAACCGTCGGGCCCAAACCGAGGGCGGCATCCGCTGTGTCGCCCCGAGCTGTAGGGCAGGCCAGTGACGATGTCAGTGTGGGAGATCTCCGCATCGCCGTCGGGGATGGCGAGTGTGTATCGCCTCAGGCGCACATCGGGTGCTCCGTCCGCGTCCGAGTCCAGGCACACGTAGACGTAACCATTGCTCTCGAAGCTCGGATCGACTTCGAGGCCCAACATGCCGCCTTCCCCGTTTGCGACGACGTCAGACGCCGTGATGACGAATGGCGCCGCTTCGTTGCCGTCCACGTAGACGTTCAGCCGTCCCGGCTTCTCGGTGACCAGAACGGTTCCGTTCGGAAGCCAGGCGATATCCCAAGGTTGGGCGAGACCGGAAATGACGGATGTCACCTCGAGCTCGGGGGCCAGC
>JBAVOF010000712.1:0-6364 GCA_049691835.1 Polyangiales bacterium | reverse complement strand
GCTCTTCGATGAGCTCCGTCGCGGACTGAATCCGCTTATCTGGGTCGCGGTGGATCAATCGTTCGATGGCAGCACAGAGCTTGGGCGGCGCGTCGGGAACCCACTCGGCCAGCTCCGCATGCTCGCCGTTGAGAATTCGCATGATCGTCGTAGGGTCGTTCGCGCCGTCGAAGGGACGAATCCCCGCCAAGGCCTCGAACAAGACGACGCCCAGCGAGAAGAGATCCGAGCGCCCGTCCAGCGGCTCTGCGCGCAATTGCTCGGGCGACATGTAAGGAAACTTGCCCTTTGCGCCGCTCGTTTGCTTACGCGGTTCCTCGTTTGCCTTGGCGATTCCGAAGTCGGTCAGCATGATTTCGCCTTGGCGGCTGATCAGCACGTTGGACGGAGAAATATCGCGATGAACCAGCCCGTCGAACCCTGAGCCCAGGGGTGGGGTGTGCGCGTGCACCAGTGCGGCCGCGAGCTCGAGCCCGACAAGGACGACGAGCTCCGCATCGAGTCGATTCCGATCGTGGGTGTCGAGCAAGGTCCGTAGGTCGATCCCGTCGATCAATTCCAGTGCGACGTACGAGCGCCCGTCGATCTCGCCAAAATCGATCATGCCGACGATGTTCCGGTGGCGGAGCTTCGCCGCCAGCATCGCTTCGCGTCGAAACAGCCGTTTGAATTCCTCGTTGTCGCGATAAAAAGGCAGAACGACCTTCAGACACACCCGTTGGGAAAAACCGCCCGGACCTCGCCGGATGGCCTCGAACGTTTCGGCCGTTCCGCCGACGCCCAGGCGTCGAACCAACTCGTACGGTCCCAAGTGGGTGCCGAGGTCGTCGGTAAGCGATGTCTCCTGGCGCCGCATGAGGGTCGAGCCGGCGTCCATCGAGGGCTTAGGCGAAAAGCCCGGGACGGATGCAGGCCGCCCAATCGTACTTGGGAAGCCGCCTGCTGCCTAGACCGATACCTCGACCTCCGAACGTCCATCAGACGTGCAGCCGAGGCCGCTTCCGCGTCGGGTCGACACGCACATTTTCTGCGCCGATCTGTCTGATTGTTGGGCACAATACGACTTTCCTCGTTGGCCTGGTGCAAGACGAGCGAAAGCAGAAACCATGCCAGCGGGTTTCCGGGCTGTGGACCGCTCAACGCGGATTTCGACACGGGGGAAACACGCCATGCACCGATGGAATCGGGATTCGGCGGTGTCGGCGGCCGTCAGGGGTGACGGCTCCCGACATCAGTCGTCGTCATCCTTGAGGGCGTCGACGTCGATGCCGTAAGTCGTGATTCGGCTGATGAGACCGGTTCGGGGCACCGAGAGCACCCGAGCCGTCTTGGCCACGATTCCTTTGCAGGCGCGCAGCGCATCCAAGACGAGCTTTTGCTCGACGGCTTGGAGGGATGCCTGCTGCTCGGTAAGCTGCTTCCAACGTTCGCTCAGGGCCTCCAGAGCTGGTTCGTCGTTGGCGTCGCCTGGACCTCTGGTTCGGGGCCCTCGATCGGCCAGGCCGAGGCCGAGATGTTCGGCCTCGATCACGGCATCCGTCGAGTCGCCGCGTTGTGCGCGATTCCTCGCGCGTTCCATCACGGACTCGAGCTCGCGGATATTTCCGGCCCACTGGAGCTTGGACGACGTGAGCAGCTCCATCGCATCGCCGCTGAGCTCCCAATCGTCCCGCGTGTCAGTCCGATTCAAGTAGCGGACTGCGATCTTCGGAATGTCCTGCCGCCGTTCGCGAAGAGCAGGGAGGGCGATGGGGACCGTCGCGATGCGGTAGTAGAGGTCTTCGCGAAACCGTCCTTTGCGGATGGCGTTCGACATGTCCCCGTTGGTCACCGAGATGAGGCGAACGGTTGCACGCTTTGGGCGGCCGCCTTGATAGCCGAGAGGCCGGTAGGTTCCGAATTGGGTGAAGTCGAGGAGCAGTTGCTGGGCGTTGGAGGGGAGGTTGAGCACCTCATCCAGGATCAAGGTGCCGTCGTTCGCATATTCGACCAGGCCTTTTCGTTTCGACACGGCCCCGGAGAATGCTCCGCGCTCGTGACCGAATAGCTCGGAGGTGATCGTGTTGAGGTCATCGCTTTGTCCAAGCGTGGCGCGGACGATCGGCTCTTTCTGGCTCGCGCGTGCGAAGGCCGTCGCGAGCTGGGTCTTACCCGTGCCCGATTCTCCCAGAATCATAATCGAGGCGCTGCCGTTCAGCGCGCCGAGTAGGTCGTCGCGGATGCCATTCATACTCGGCGCGGCCAGCAGTTCCTCGAGCTCCAGGTAGTGTTCGTGGTGATCCTTCGCCCGTTCGACCCGGAGGTCTTCCTGCGTTGCCTCGATCGTCGATTGCTGCGCGATCAGGGCGCCCAAGAGCGAGCCCACACACTCGATGAGCTCGACCACGTCTTCCCGTGTTGCCTGCTCGTCGGAAAATTCCAAATACATCGCACCGGCCAGATTCTCCGCGTCCTTCGCGCTGCTCAAATCCGCCCAAAGCGGGACGGCCGCGAACGAACCGGTCGTGGCATAGGGCACGTACCCTGCGATCGTTCGCAGCTCGATCTGCACTTGGCTCAGCATCGCGGTGACGTGTTGCGCGAGGACAGCAGGCGAGACTCCACGAAATCCGGCGGTCCGCGAACGGTGCATCGGTGCACCGCTTTTCGTCTGGAGCGTACTCCAGGCCGACGTCGCACCGAGCTCCGTGCACAGCGCCTCGAGACCCTCTTCGATGAAGCGGCCGCTTCGCAACGCGCTGACGATGGTCGTGAGGACATCACGCAGCCGGGGCCAGGGGTCGGGTATCTCCGCGGACGTCATCGCCTGCGGAGAATATATGTTCGCGGCTATGCGAGCCACAAGTTCCGCTTCGGGTTTGGCGCCGGTCGAACCTGTGTCAGGCAGCATCGCTGGTCGGCGCCCGAAAGCCGCGCATCCTCATCACGAGCTGCGCTTGGGTCGTCACGCCAAGCTTGTGCATCGCGCTGCGAAGCAGCATGGACACGCGCTGACGGCTGATCCCCAGGCGGTAGGTGATCGACTTCCCGGTCTCGCCTTGCGCGGCAAGGGTTGCGACCTGATGCTCGCGCTCGGTGAGTCCGCGGGGATCGTCCAGCCCCGGAGGATTGGGAATCACTACGATGAAGCGACGCCCATCGCTGTCGAACCAATCCACCAGCGACCACCGCCCGCGAACCAAGCCGTGCCAAAGCGCGAGGGCTTGCTCGGGGTTCTCGTTGCGAAGCCTTCCCCGGGCGTGATCCACACGGATCGCCGCTTCACGAAGAGCGTCGGGCATGCCCTTGTCTCGAGCTGCGCCCTCGGCGTGTTCAAGCGCGAACCGCTTTGGATCGATCAGCGCCTCGGCCCGAAGCGGCAGCTCGTTCACGGGTGTGGCTTTGAGCTGATCGACGCACCCAAGCCGCCGTCGAAGCCGGTGGCCCGCCTCGATGTGAGCTGCAAGCCTTTGCCAACTCTCGCGGGAGCGCCTGGTCAGCGAAATGAACTCCGGGGACGGGATGTGAATGCCAACGCCGTGAAGGTCCGGATCGATCGCCGAAATCCCGAGGACGTCCTTGCAGCCCAGGCGCTTCTCGAGGGCACGTAGGATGCTTGGACTCTCGAAGTCACACTCCGATGCGGTGTACACCCCCGACGTTCGGGCGCGCTCGACCTGCGGAGAGCCACCTCCCGCGTCACGCGCGGCGCGCGCGAACTCGACGCAAAGCTCGGGCGTCCCAGATCCCACGCAGACCTGAGACACCAATTGCTGCCGCTCCCGGGACTGCCCCGCCCAAATCGCCGCGGCACAGCCGAGCCCATGATCGAACAGCGGCTTCCCCTTCTCGAGCAGATTTGGAAGCCACTCGTTCGCCCCGAGGTACAGGTCATAGGCCGCCTCGGCTACGTCGATTGTGGCTGTCGCTTTCGGGTCCACACCGGCACCTAGTGCACGACACGTGCCAGTCGGATCATCAGGGTTTCTTGCTTGTTACACGCCCTTGGACACTCCAAAACGGCGACGGGCGCCGACACCCCTGTCGGGAGACGTCAGCCCGTCTGCGGAACGGATCGCTGGTCCCGATCTGGAGCTAGACGACGCGCAGATCGATTCGGACGCTCAGCTCTCGCAGTGGTCTTTGATGTTCTGAACTGCAACGGCGAGCTCCCGCTCGTTGCGCCGAACCACTAGCTTCTCAGCCAATTTTCCGAGAACGGGCAAGGGAATGGTGTACTCGACGGTGAGGTCGAGTCGGGTGCCTCCATCGCGGGGCGCCAGGACGAAGGTCCAAACGGCTTCGGTACTGCCCTTCGTTCGGATCACGAGCCGTTCGTTGGGGACATGCGCGATGACGGTGCTCTGTCCTTCCAACGGCACGCCTGCCATCTTATAGGTCCACTCGTAGTGCTGGCCTGTCCCCGACCCAGTCACGTGTCGAATGTCCATGAGGCTCGGAAGCCACTGCGTGTGTGTCGATGGGTTCTCGACGTATGCGAAGACGCTATCCATCGAGCCGTTGATATCGATGCTCTGGTGTATCGCTTCCATCTCGGCCGCCTTTCTCCGTTCGCCGAAGACCGATTGAGCTTCCGCTGCTTGCCCGATCACAGCGGTACCTCTCGATCCATGAGGCCGTCTATACGTAATAGTCAACGAGAGGAGGGCTCGTCCTGCTTTCGAGGTTGACTATTGCGTCTGGATCGTGTCTCCGGCGGTGCGGTATCAAGAAGTGTCAACGCGATGCTGACCAAAGGAAGAACCATCCGACATATGAAACCTGTGAAGGCGTTCACGTGGAGCGCGGCGCTTCTCGTGGGCGTGGACAGCCTCCCGAGCTCGGGCGCGGAGGGTTGTGTTCTCGGAACTCAGGCTTGACCTACACGCCGATGGATCCGGAGGGGCAGAGCTGCTATCTAAACGAGAACGGCGTCCCCTTACAGGGCTCTCTGAGACGACCGCGCCCAGCGGCGGGGGCGGATTCACTGAGCTGCCGCCCGGGACGGACGAGATCGAGCTTGGCGGCACGGCCGCGAACTGCGCCTTGCGCACCGCTTGGGCCGGAACTGGCGCGGACCGCGTCAAGGTTCCTGTCGAAGCAGGCTTCTTCACCGATGCGTACGTCGTTTGCGACGCGGTAGCGCCGTAGTCGCGCCAGCGTTTTATCCACTTGCTTCCCGGAGAGAGCCGACAGTAGCCTGCCTCCACAGGATGGGCTCATTGTGGGAGGATAGGGCGATGGAAGCGAAGAGCTCTTCACCGCGAGAACCATTGATCGTTCAAGACGATCGAACCGGGCTCGACGTCGAAACGCTTCGCCGAGCGATTCGCGACAACCTCTTCTATCGCTGTGGCAACGTCCCGCGCTTGGCGACTCGGTCGGACTACTACCTGGCGGTGGCCTACACCGTGAGAGACCGGCTCATGCAGCGATGGTTGAGCACGGCCGGGGCGCTCTTGGATCAGCCGACACGGGTCGTCTGCTATCTGTCGGCGGAGTACTTGATCGGCCCATCCTTGGGCAACGCGCTGTTGAATCTGGGGATACGCGATCAGATGGCGGAGGCGGTCGCTTCGCTCGGCAACGATCTCGACGAGCTGATCGAGGAAGAGCGCGAGCCGGGCCTGGGCAATGGGGGCCTCGGGCGGCTTGCGGCGTGCTTCATGGACTCGCTATCCACTTTGCAGATCCCCGCTGTGGGGTACGGGCTGAGATACGAGTTCGGTATCTTTCAACAGTGGATCCAAGATGGTTGGCAGGTCGAGCGCACCGACAAATGGTTGCGCCATGGCAACCCTTGGGAGGTCGCGCGGCCGGAGTACCGCTACCCGGTCGGTTTCGGCGGCCACACCGAATCGTACACCGACGACAAGGGTCATTACCGGGCGCGCTGGTGTCCCGAGACGGTCGTGAAGGGAGTCGCGTATGCCACTCCCATCCCCGGATACAAGGTCAACAACATGAACTTGCTGCGTCTCTGGGCGGCGGAGGCAGCCGAGACGTTCGACTTCGAGAGCTTCAACCAGGGCGATTACTACGGTGCAGTCGAGGACAAGGTGGCCTCGGAGACGCTCACGAAAGTGCTCTACCCGAACGACGAAGCGGCCCAGGGCAAACAACTGAGGCTCCAGCAGCAGTACTTTCTCGTTTCTTGCTCGCTACAAGATCTCCTGAGGCTACACCAACTGCGCGGCGGTCGGCCGGACAACGTCCACGAGTGGCTCGCCATCCAGCTCAACGACACGCATCCCGCGCTCGCCGTGCCCGAGCTCATGCGACTGCTGCTCGACGTGCACGGCATGAGCTGGGAGTCTGCCTGGGAAATCACGTCGCGAACGTTCGCGTATACGAATCACACCCTGCTTCCAGAAGCGCTCGAAAC
>JBAVOF010000711.1:0-1883 GCA_049691835.1 Polyangiales bacterium | reverse complement strand
CTTCTGCCACGAGCCTGGTCTCGCCGGTGTCGAGATCGTGTCTCCATAGGCGGCCGTTCTTCCCCAGGGTAATCGCTTCGCCCACGGCCCCCCCGCCCATCGATGCGCCCTCATAGGCGATCGGTTCCGTGAAGTAGATTCGCCTGCCATCCACACTCACATCCAAGTCGTTACAGAATGCGAGTGGCCGTGAGTTGCCGCCGTCGATCGCTCGCCGTTGGAGGGAAGGCGCCGTCGCGTCGGCCACCGCGAACACCTTCTCACGCCGTTCGGGTATCGCGGGCGTCATCGCGACCTCAGTGACCACGGGGGTCACTGCACGCGTCGAGATCGTCAATCGGTAGAGGCCCACGTGTTCGTCCGCCGGGTGGTCGACCCCGTGCAATCGTGATGCACAGAAGTACAGAACATCCTCGTTTTCCGGTGCCGCTCGGAGTCCGGATGGCATGAGCGGAACGTCCGCGAACCGTTCGCCACCCCCATCGAGCGGCACGCGCCAGATCCAGCCGTCCATGCCGGACACGAACGCGTACCCATCTTCCTCCCTCAAGAGCAAATCGTCGTGTCCGGGAACATCGGAGCTGACGCGCTCGAGCGCCCGTCCGAGCGCTCCAACCGGGGCCTCGACCGCGATGATCGATTTGGAGATGTCGCCGAGGTCCACGGCCGGACCGACTTCGAGATAGCTGGGGGGCGCGCTGAGGACCCACCAGGCAGCGAGCAAGGCGATGATGACGAGTGCCGTGCTCCGACCGATACGTCCTCTGCCCATGACGCATACAAGGGCACGAAATGCAAAAACGCAAGGCCAGGCCCCATCGGGCCGGCAGTTCTAGGACCTACTCAGGCGTCGAAATGCAGCTCAGAGTGGCCGAGACACCCAGCCGTGTGTCCACATCCAAAGCACGAGTCGCTCGCGGAGGACCGAGATGCTCAGATGGACTCTCTTCTCACCTCGGTGCGGCATGTTCGGTCCCTTCTGCTCGGGTGCGGCGATTCGTGTCCATGTCGAACAGAGCAAGCAAGAGGCATGCCGAACCAATTCCCATGTAGTTCCGATCCAAGCTCGGCGATCCGTGCCGGCCGGTCACAGTGACTGTGGTGCGTTTCACACAGATCGTGCGGCGCCGACAACGTCGCTGCACCCAGGCGACACGGGCCCACTCCCCGGAAAGCGCCGTTCTGGTGTAGCCTCGAGCCTCGTTCACGCAAAGGAGGAAACGATGGGCACAATCCGGCTCGTTTTCATCGCGGCGGCGGTTTGCTCGGGGTGCTCGCGAGCGGAGCCCCCACCGCAGAACGCCTCGAGCGCCAGCGTCGAATCAGCGACCGCAGCGGCTGAGTCTAGAGCACCGCTCTTTGAAGGCCTCGGAACTTATCACCACGCGATCACGACGAACAACCCGGAGGTCCAACGCTACTTCGACCAGGGGGTGGTGTTGTCTTTTGGATTCAATCACGCTGAAGCAGAGCGCTCGTTCCGTCATGCCGCGGCCCTCGATGACCGCTGCGCGATGTGCTGGTGGGGCGTGGCGTACGTCCTCGGTCCCAACATCAATGCGCCGATGACGCCGGAGGCGGGATCTGAGGCCTGGGCGGCGCTGCAGCGGGCGCAGGCCTTGGCCCCCGGCGCGAGCCGAGACGAGCAGGACTACATCACGGCCCTGTCTGCCCGCTACGTCGAGGCCCCCACCGATGATCGGAGCGCTCAGAACCAGGCTTATGCCGACGCTATGAAACGCCTGGTCGCCAAGTATCCGAACGACATCGATGCGGCCGTGCTCACCGCCGAAGCGCTGATGGACTTGCACCCCTGGGATTTCTGGGACTTCGAGACAGGGGCGGCTCGACCGTGGACCCCCGAGATCGAGGCGATCTTAGAA
>JBAVOF010000710.1:0-2957 GCA_049691835.1 Polyangiales bacterium | reverse complement strand
GATTCACCGCACCAGGGATCCCTGCCGCGCTCGACCAGATGAGCGTCGGCACCACTTCGATCCCGATAGCCATCGGCTTGATCCTCATGATGTACCCGCCGCTAGCGAAGGTACGCTACGAGGAGCTCGGCAAGGTATTTCGCAACAAACGGGTGCTGGCGCTCTCGCTCGTGCAGAACTGGGTCATCGGTCCGGCGCTGATGTTCGGGCTGGCAGTCCTCTTCTTGAGAGACAAGCCCGAATACATGCTGGGCCTCATCCTCATTGGCCTCGCGCGCTGCATCGCCATGGTCATCGTCTGGAACGACTTGGCCAAGGGTGACCGAGAGTACTGTGCGGGCCTCGTCGCGTTTAACTCCATCTTCCAGATCCTCTTCTTCTCCGTCTACGCGTATTTCTACGCAACCCTTCTGCCGACCTGGCTCGGTCTCGAGAGCACCGTCGTCCACATCACCATCGGCGAGATCGCTCAGAGCGTAGCCATCTACCTCGGCATCCCGTTCGCGGCCGGCTTTTTGACCCGGCGCTTTCTCGTGAGCGCGAAAGGGCGCGAGTGGTACGAAAGGAAGTTCGCCCCGCGCATCGGCCCCATCACCCTGGTGGCGCTGCTCTTCACCATCCTGGTGATGTTCTCTCTCAAGGGGGAGGCCATCGTCGAGCTGCCCCTCGACGTGCTGCGCATCGCTGTCCCACTGCTCATCTATTTTGTCGTGATGTTTGCGATCTCGTTCTTCATGAGCATGCGCGTGGGAGCCAACTACGAGCAGACCGTGACGCTCTCGTTCACGGCCGCCTCGAACAACTTCGAGCTCGCCATCGCGGTGGCCATTGCGAGCTTCGGCATTCACAGTGGCGCCGCCTTTGCGGCCGTCATTGGCCCGCTCGTCGAGGTCCCGGTGCTCATCGGCCTCGTCAACGTGGCGCTGTGGGCTGGGCGACGCTTCTTTCCAGATATCCCGCTCGAGGTTGCAGCGCCCCCGTGCGCCGCCGAGGGTACTGGATCCGCAAATGCGGAATGACGAATCATGAACAAACGAAACGAGAGCATCCTGTTCCTCTGCGTAGCCAACTCGGCTCGCAGCCAGATGGCCGAGGGACTCGGCCGTATGATCCTCGGCGAGCGCATTTCCGTGCAAAGCGCCGGGAGCGAGCCGAGCACCGTCAACCCTTACGCCATCGAGGTGATGAAGGAGCTCGGCGTGGATCTGAGCACGCACCACTCGAAGTCGGTGCAGACCATCGATCCGTTGACCGTCGGCACGGTGATCACCCTGTGCGCCGAAGAGGTCTGTCCGGTGTTCCTCGGAAACGCCCGTCGGATTCACTGGCCGATTCCCGATCCGGCCAGCAAGGACCCGTCGATTCCGCGCGAAGAGATGTTGACGCGTTTCCGCACCGCGCGGGACAACATCCGCGAGAAGCTCGAACGTTTCGCGCGGGAAGAGCTCACCTCGAGCTGATGCGCTTGGATGGTTCTGCGTCCTTTTCGAGAGGTGATCGTCTTTACGAGTAGGAGGTTCTGACCATGTACGAACACACGAACGACGACATCCGCGCTACCGTGCGGAACCAATACGGCAGCATCGCGCGAGGCACGGCCGGTGGTTGCTGCGCGCCGGGGACCTGTGGGCCTGGAGGTGAGGCGAGCCTGGCCCTGGGATACTCGGCCGAAGACGTCGCGGCGGTGCCCGAGGGCGCCAACATGGGCCTCGGCTGCGGCAACCCGCAGGCCATTGCCGCACTGCGCGAGGGGGAGACTGTGCTCGACCTCGGCGCCGGAGGCGGTTTTGACTGCTTTCTTGCCGCCAAACAGGTCGGCCCGAAAGGGCGCGTCATCGGTGTCGACATGACGCCTGACATGGTGTCGAAGGCGCGCGCCAATGCAGCGAAGCTCGGCACGACGAACGTGGACTTCCGCCTCGGCGAGATCGAGCACCTGCCGGTGGCGGACGACACCGTCGACGTGATCCTCTCGAACTGCGTCATCAACCTGAGCCCCGACAAGGCAGCGGTCTTTCGAGACGCATTTCGGGTTCTCAAGTCGGGCGGACGCCTGGCCATCTCGGACGTCGTCGCCATTGCAACATTGCCCGAAGCCCTTCAGAACGACGTGGCCGCGCTCACGGGGTGCGTCGCCGGAGCGGCCGACATCGCAGACCTCGAGCAGCTCCTCGCGCAGACCGGCTTCGAGAACATCCGCATCACCGTCAACAAGGAGAGCCGCGAGTTCATCCGCGACTGGATGCCCGGGTCGAGCATCGAGGACTATGTCGCATCCGCCACCATCGAGGCGACCAAGCCCGGTGGAGCGTCGTGCTGCGCACCTTCGTGTTGCAGTCCGGAAGGAGCAGCATGATCGAGTCGGTGATCCCAGCGGATCTCACGACCGACCGGGTCTGGCGTGAGCTCGAAGCCAAGCTTCGACCCTTCGTGGCGAAGCGCGTGCCCGAGGCGGAAGTCGACGATGTCGTCCAGGAGGTGTTCGTGAGGATGCAGCGGGGGTTGCCCTCGCTGCGTGACGATCAGCGGTTTGGGCCCTGGGTCTACCAGGTCGCGCGCAGCGCCATCGTCGACCACGTGCGGACCATGGCGCGCCATCCGCGGGCAACGGGCGAGCCCCCAGAACCATCGCATCACCCGGACGATCGCCACGACGGCGCTGCGGAACGAGAGGTCGCGATGTACGCAGCCCTCTTCGTCTCGATGTTGCCGTCGCCGTACCGCGAGGCGCTCACCCTCACCGAGCTCGAGGGTCTCACCCAGAAGGAGGCCGCCGAGATGCTCGGCCTCTCCCTGTCTGGGATGAAGTCGCGGGTGCAGCGGGGACGGGGAAAGCTCCGGACCGCCCTCGAGGATTGCTGTCACATCGCCCTCGACGCGCGCCGTCGTGTGATTGGCTGCGAGCCACGCCCGAATGGCAAGCTGCCCGATGGGTGCTGTCGCCCAGCCCCTTAGAT
>JBAVOF010000709.1:0-5953 GCA_049691835.1 Polyangiales bacterium | reverse complement strand
GTCAGGCGCCGTCTGAGCCCGTCAGAATAGTCTCGAGCGCCTCGAGGAGTGGCGTCAGGCCCTCCCTGGTCGCCGAGCTGATGGCGAAGACCTGGAACCCGCGCGCTTGGAGCACGCCGCGGACCTGTTCATAAGCCTCGCGGGCCTCGGGAAGGTCGCACTTGCTGACCGCTAGCACCATCGGCCGCTCCATGAGCCTCGGGTCGAATCGCTTCATCTCCACCATGAGGGTCTCGAAGTCGGCCAGAGGCTCACGTCCGGGGCTCGGGTCGACGCTGAGCATGTGTAGCAGCACGCGGGTGCGCTCGACGTGCTTCAGAAACCGGAGGCCAAGCCCTGCGCCTTCGGATGCTCCCTCGATGATGCCGGGGATGTCAGCGATCACGAAGGTGCGATCGACGCCGAGCGAAACCACGCCGAGGTTGGGGACCAGCGTGGTGAATGGGTAGTCGGCGACTTTTGGGCGGGCGCCGGAGACCGTCGCGATGAAGGTGCTTTTGCCGACGTTGGGGAACCCCACGATGCCCACGTCGGCCAGGAGCTTGAGGACGAGTCGGATCTTTTTCCGTTCTCCGGGCGTCCCAGGTTGGGCGCGGCGCGGCGCGCGGTCATACGGCGTCGCAAATTTGATGTTCCCTCGTCCTCCGCGGCCGCCTTGTGCGATCACGAGCCTCGCGCCGGACTCGTTGAGGTCCGCGAGCAGGGCGCCACTCGCTTCATCGTAGACCTGGGTGCCCACGGGAACCTGAATCTCCACGTCCGTACCGGCCTTGCCGAACTGGTCCTTGCCGCGGCCGTCTTCGCCGCGCTCCGCACGGACCATCCTGCGATAACGAAGGTCGAACAAGGTCGAAAAACGATCGTGCGCGATCAGGATCACGTCGCCGCCGCGACCGCCATCGCCACCGGAAGGTCCGCCGAGTGGCACGTACTTTTCGCGCCGAAACGCGATACAACCAGCTCCTCCGTCGCCCCCAGCGACCTCCAGCGTTACCTCGTCGACGAAGTCCACGCTCGTCACTACGTCGGGCTCACGGCTAGGGCAACCGACTTGGCGCTCGAAGAAATCGGCTGGACGCGTACACTGCGCTGGTGCTCCACGCTGCTGACGACTCCGGACCGATCTCGCGAAACGCAAAATTCATCCAAGCTTTGGCCGTCAAAGCCTTGGAAACAGTAAGGTTAACCGAGGCTTTGAGTCTTTCGCGACGGGACGCGATTCGGAGCCAGCTCGCCGATCATCTGTCCGAGCTTGGGCGATCGGCGGGGGAGCTCGGGTTCGTGCACCTGCGGGCCGCCGTCGACGAGTGCCTGAGCCGACTGGAGCGGGAGTCGTTTGGACCGGCCTCTTTGAACGCCGCTCGGGCGCTTGCGTGGCGGTACGAGTCCCTCGCCGCCATTCCGAGCCAGTCTGGAACGCATCGGGTGATCGGCCAAGAGCAGCCGAGCGCTGAGCAGGGCCTCCGCGGCCGCAGCGTCTTGGTCGCCGACGACGAAGCCGATGTGCGCTGGTCGTACGTAGGGATCCTTCGTGAGGCGGGTGCCCGGGCCATCGAGGCGCGCGACGGTCAGCAAGCGCTCGATCTGGCTCGCGAGGAGCTGCCCGATCTGATCGTCGCGGACATCGTGATGCCTCGGCTCGACGGGCCCGCGCTGTGTGCCGCGGTCCGGCGCGAACCCCTGCTGGATGGGGTCCCGGTCGTGCTCCTGTCGTGGCAGGACGATTTTCTCCACCGAATGCGTGAGCTCGGGACCGACGCGCAGGGGTACTTGCGCAAAGAGGCGCCGGCGCGCGAGATCATCGAACGGCTCTGCAACGTGTTGGAACCGCTGACCCGGCTGGAGCAAGCCCTGCGGACTGAACGCGAGGCGCGCGGCGATATCGAGGAGCTCGGCGTATCAGCGCTCTTACGCGCGACACGGCGGCTCCGTCCGAACGCGAGCATCATAGTTCAAGACCCGTGGAGCCTGTTCGAGGTCGAGCTACACGAAGGGCAAATCGTCGCGGTGCGCCGGACCGGGATCGATGGAACGCTCAGCGAAGGTGCCGCGGCCCTTCCGGCCCTCGTGGGTATGAGCTCCGGTCGATTCATCGTCGCGGGGTTGGCTGAGCCTCGATGGGTCCGCGAGCGCGTTTCGCTGGACGATTCGTTTGCGCACGCGGCGCGGCGTCTCGGTGATGTCTTGACGGCGATGGCCGTGCATCCCAGTTACCGTGTCGAGTTGGATCAGGCTGTACTGGGATCTTACGCACGTCATGCGCCGATCGGGATTCAGCGCCTGGTCGCGCGCCTCGTCGCGGGCGAACCGATTCAGGCTCTCTTGGAGTCGGAATCAGGTTCCCGGTCTCTGGTCGATGCCTTGCTGGTCACCTTGGCCCGACAAGGAGCGGTCCGGAACGTGTCGGTTGCGCAGCTTGCATCAGGCCAGACCCCCACCGCGGCACCAACCCCGGAGCCAAGCGAGCAGTGGTATGCGCCCGAGATCGATCCAGACTCGGGCCCGTTGTCCGATCCCCTCGAACGAGAGAACATCAGGGCGCAGCTCGCCGTCGCAATGCATCGGGAGCCCGCGAACAGGGTGCCGAGCTGGAGCTATTCAATTTGGCGCTTGAACGTGGGCGCCCGCATAGGAAACCATGAGCCCGATTCTGGATTTCAGATGGAACTGAAGCGCACTCCACGCGTATTGGGTTTTGGATTTGCGGTCCTGCTCACGGTGACCGTGGGGTTCCTGCTCTGGCATCAGCTGGCCCTAGCGCCCGAGCGGGTCGAGCCTCCATCGGCTGCGAGCACTGCGACCGCTGTTCCTGGCAGCGATGCGCGGGTCGCGCCTCAAGTCTCCGGTCCGGCGTCGTCCGTGGGTTCCGGCGGCGTGGATCTGTCCGCGTTTGCCGGAGCTCTGCGCGCGGGCGTAGACCCGTCACTGGGCGCCGCAGAGGGACAGGGCGTGCTGGAGCTCGTCGGTCCGAGCCAGCTGAGGGTCGAAGTCGACGGCGTCGAGCAGGGTGGTCTTCCCGTGACGCTCGTGCTGGATCAGGGGAGACACGTGGTGCGGTTTCTCGAAGGAGCCCGTTCGAGCTACCGCTTCTATTATGTGAAATCTGGCGCGACGCGCAGGGCGACCCGCTGACCCACCCGGGTGGTTTAGTTGACGCTCGTTGACGCTGCGTGCTAACCGCAACGAGGTTTCCGCGGTCGAAAAGTGGGGTAAGAACGGCCGCCGGGAAGCGGAGGAAGGCGGCTGATGCGATTCTTTTTGGTTGTGTTCCCGACCCTTGTCTTGGCGGCAAGTTGTAGCCGCGGGGGAGGCGCGTCCGATCCGTTCGGGGGGCTCGAGGCTCGTTCGGATCTGACGGCGCTGCGTCATCTGGCCGAAGTGGAAGATGGCGGTTGGTACCTCGATTTCGGGACTCCGGCCCAGTCCAAGTACACGGTGGGTAACTGGCGAAGCGGCTGGGTCGGCCAGGGCGTGGATGGCGACACCACGTACGCACACGTCGGGATAAGAGGGCGCGTGTACTTCAATGCGGATGCGTCGGAGCCGCTGGTGGCCCGCGTTCGGCTCCGGCCGCACGGCACGCGCGCGCTGACGCCGTACCTCAACAACAAGCAGCTCAAGTCCATTCACCTCGCCGAGGGCGCGGGCTTTGTAGACTACGACATCGAGCTTCCGAGGGAGCACGTGCGCGCTGGTGAGAATTACTTGTTGCTCGCTTTCGGCGGAACCGTGCCGATCGACGGTCAGGACGTTTCGGCGGCCGTCGACTCGATTTGGATCCGAGCCCAGTCCGATCCCCCTAGGGTCATGCGGGCGCCCACGTACGATGGGCTGGTCGCCAAGGTTCGGCTCGGAGACGACGAGCGGGAAGCGATTGCTTTGTCCCGGCGATCGACGCTTCGGTATTACATGATGGTGCCGAGCCACGGGATGCTCGGTTTCGGCATCGGCGTGGAAGGCGAGGGTGACCTACCTTTCGCGATCGAGGTCACGGTGGATGGACAAGCGCCCACCCAGGTCTTGGCGGGAACCGCGTCCGGGACCTGGACGGACTACAAAGCAGACCTGAGCGCATTCGCCGGAGAGACGGTGCGTATCGACCTGCGGGCCCAAGGACGGGGAGCGGGTCGCGTAGCCTGGAATTCGCCGAGAGTGTTCGTTCCTGCTCCGCCGGAACGAAAGCTCGAACCGGCGAAGAACGTCGTGCTTCTAGTCATCGATACGCTCCGCGCCGACAAGCTTCGCCCGTTCAATCCGCAGACTCGCGTGAAGACTCCAGCGATCGATCAGCTCGCGTCGGAAGGCGTGGTATTCGAGCTCGCGCAGGCGCCAGAGAACTGGACCAAGCCGTCGGTGGCGTCGATTCTCACCGGGCTTCACCCGCAAACGCACCAGCAAAAGACCGGTGACGCCGCCCTGCCGAGCTCGGCTGAGCTGCTGAGCGAGCACCTGCAGGATCAGGGGTTCGCGACGGGAGGCTTCATCGCGAACGGATACGTATCGGACCGCTTCGGCTTCGACCAAGGATGGGACGACTACACCAACTACATCCGTGAAGCGAAGAGCACCGAAGCAAAGGACGTGTTCGAGGATGCGGGAAACTGGATCGAGGCTCATAAGGACGGTCGGTTCTTCGCGTACATCCAAACGATCGATCCGCACGTTCCGTACGATCCGCCTAGCGAGTACCTCGCGATGTACGACCCGAGTGAATACACCGGGCAGATCAAACCGCGGATGACCGGAGACCTGCTCGAGAAGGCAAAGCGCAATCCACCGCAGGTCGTGTTCGACCAGAGGGACAAGCAACGATTGAAGGCGCTTCACGACGGAGAGATCACGAAGCACGATCAATTTCTTGGAATGTTTTTGGCGCGCCTCGCCGAGTTGGGCTTGTCCGAAGACACGCTCATCGTCGTAACGGCGGATCACGGCGAGGAGTTCGACGATCACGGCTCCTGGGGCCACGGTCACTCGGTCTATCAGGAGCTCCTTCACGTGCCGCTGATGTTTCGCCTACCGAACCGTCTTCCGGCCGGCACTCAGGTTGGCGCCGCGGTGAGCACGCTCGATGTCTCGGCGACGGTCACCGAGCTTCTCGGCGTGCCGGCGATGGAGCAGAACGAGGGGCACGAGCTCGTCGGCCTGATGCTGGGCCAGGCGCCGTCGCGACCGACCGTTGCGTTCAGCGACTTCCAAGACGATCGCCGCGTGATCACCGCCGGTCGATGGAAGCTGGTCCTGCGCGCGAATCTGACTTCGACGATGTTCGACCTCGTGGCCGACCCGTTGGAAAAGGCAGAGCTCGACGACTCTGCATTCCCGATCGGGCGTCGCTACTCGCGCATGCTGCTCGGTCAATTTCTGGGAGCGACCGCCCGCGGCGACTGGTTGAGCGCGGAGCAGAAGGGCGGTACACAGTTGCAGCGGGAGAACGCCGAGATGGACAACACGATTCGCGACCAGCTTCGCGCGCTCGGCTACGCACACTGAGCCGCCATGCCCCTCATCGAACAAACGCCGGAGCGATATTTGAGAACTCCGCGTTTGGAGCCGTTAGCCGATGGCGGCGCGTTCCTTCACGTCCTCGGCTGGTCTGGCGATCAGGAGTACGTCCTTCGATTCAGCCTGGCAGATGATGGCTCGCTCCAAGGCGAGCCCATTGCAACCGAGCATGGTACCGCGATCATGGGTTGGGCTCCGGGCGTGCCGCATCCCGTCAACGATCCCCTGGCCGAGCTCAAGGCGGAGCATCAAGGCTGGAACGTGGAGGTGTGTCACGAGGGCCCGCGCTGCAGCGTCATCGTCGCGCCGCCGTCGGGTGGCGAGTTCGTCGTATGGACGGCGTTCGGCATCGCAGCCGCTCCTTGCATCGCTGCGGCGAAAGGCGGCGCATGGGTGGGATTTCATCACGACGTCCGCGAAGATACGGGCGTGCCCGACATTGCGAAAT
>JBAVOF010000708.1:0-4401 GCA_049691835.1 Polyangiales bacterium | reverse complement strand
AGTACACCCAGAGAAAGAGAGACAGTCTCCGCAATACAAACGACCGGCGCCGGTACAGTCCGACCAACGCTGTCAGGGGTACCCACAGAGGCGCCAGCCCGGTGGTCGTGATTCCAGCCAGACAGTACGCACGGATGGTGATCAAACGAGGGATCCATGTTAATTCACCATGCTTCCCGGAAATTAGGTACAATTAAGACTGAGTGATCATTGCCCGGCCCGGACTCGGGCTCAGAGGCACGCGATTCCGATGCTGGAAGAGGCAACCGTTAAGCGGGAGTGAAGGATGCGACAGCTTTTGATTCCCCTCGTATCAGCGATTGTGTTCGTTGGTATCAGTGGGTGTCGTGAGCTGGTCACACCGAGACCGTACGCCGCGGACGTGACCGTGCCGCACGTGCTCTCGCCCGTGCGCATCAAGACCAACGACTTGGAAGGAAGCGGCTGGCTCAAGGCGCTGAAGCCTGGAAGCTCAGTGTGGACGACGTTCTTCACCGCGCCCTCGGGGGAGTTCGACTTCAATGAAGTGCTGCCCCTTGACGCGTGGCACTGCAAACAGAACGAGGGGTGCGTTGCGGTGTTGCAGGCGGGCGACGACGAGGGAGCGCTCGACACGGCGAACCCCTATGACCGGATCTACGTCTGCACGGAAGACTATGTGCAGAAGCAAGGGCGGAGGCACTGCGGGAAACGCTCGATTGAAACGGCAGCAAGCTACCTCGGCGACGGATGGGAAACCCGGGCGCTCGACAATCGGCGCAGCACTGTGGCAGGCGACGGGCCGGCAAGGAACTGGGACGCCGATGGGTACAGCCGCTTTTTTAGCGTGACGCACAGCTTCGAGACCACCGCCAACCCCTGGGAAAAACCGAACGAAGGGGACGTTGCGGGCTGGTATCAGGAGGCGCCTTTCGGTTCGGCTGTTCCGGTGCTGCCCTTCGGTGGCAAAATCGTGAACGTCGACATCGGTGCGACGAGCGTGTTCATTCCCTGGGCATGGAAGGACCGACACAAGACGAGCCCGCTGACAGACTTGATCGGCCTCACGACCGGCGTCGATGCCGACGGCAGGCCGATTGTCAACGAAGACGGCTCGATTGGGTTCGGGCTCGGGGAGCTCTTCGTGTCTGGCTTGCAGGACACGGAAGCGATCACGCGGTACTCGGAGGACGTGCGGAAATGGTGGGACACGCTCACGGACATTTACCCACGCTCGGACAAGTCGCCAGAGTTTCACTTCCGCGTGGACAACGGATACCGGCAGATGTGCCTCGTCCAGTACATGCGTGCGAGCAGCAAGACCAACGGGAAACCCGATAGCTGGTATCGCTTCGATCAGGGGTTTGCTGCCCTTTGGGGACAGATCCTGGGCATTGGGGACTGCAACACGCACAGCGTGAAGGTCCGTTTTTGCGGGCGGCCAATCATGGTCGAAGACACCGTGAAGTTCAAGGTGGCCTCATCCTCGGTGGACGTGCAGTTCGAGCCGTACCGGCACATCAAGAAGCTCTGCAACGACACGTTCATTCCCGAGTTCAAGAAGGCGATGGCGAGCGTGCTCGTACCGACCGCAGAAATAACCGTAGGCGAAGGGCTTCAGATCCTCTTGGAGAGCTTCAAGGAAATTCTCGGCGTAGAGATTCGTCGGCTCGAACCAACGCCAACGGGAATGTACCTCGTCTTGGCCGAAGACATCGACGACCCGCAGTACGGGGTCATCGGAGAATGCCTCCCTGACATCGGAGCGCCGATGCAATGCACGCCGAACTACCAACCTCGGGTGGTATTCATGCAAATACCATCCACTGGGATCACCATCCCAGTACCACCCTGAGAAGCAGAGCCTACTCACGGACTTCGATTGGAGCCGCGACGGGCCAGGGGTTGCTCCGTAACAGCTCCACGCCGGCTGCTTCGCCCCGTAGAAAATCTGCAAAAAAAGCGGTGACGAACGTTGCGGTCTGGTCGTTTGCCGAGTCGACAGACACGTAGGTGAAGGGCTCGCCATCGGTTTGCCGGATGCCCTCGCCGCAGCCTGGCGAAAAGCCGTCGATGATGCCGGCGATGTTGGTGACCGACCAGTGGCCCGCGTCGAGGATCTCGATCTTGTACGCGGGGGTGTTGGCTTTGGAGAAGTTGTCGCGAATGAAGAAGTTGCCGATTTCGAGGATGCTGTTGTCCTCCGTCGCGATCAGCAGTCCCAATGGCACGGTGATCGACGTCATCAACACCTGTCCGTAGAGCGTGTTCTCCATCGGTGCGGCGAGGCCGATGACCGCGGCGATGCGAGCGTCGTTTTGCGTGACCTTGCCGGCGGTGACCGAGCCGATGCTGTGGCCGAGCATCCCGATCTGTGAAGCGTTCGCGGTGACTCCGGCGGGCAACGCTTCGCCGGCGAGGACCTGATCGAGAACGAAGCGGATGTCGGCTTCGCGCACGTCGACGAGCGTGTTGTCGAGCGGGGACGGCGTGCCTTCGAGGCGATCGAAGAGAGTGTCGCCTTCGTGGTCCGGGGCGACGACGACGAACCCGTACGAGGCCAAGCGCTCCATGACGGCATGGGCGGACCAGCGGGTGCAGGTGTAGCAGTGTGAATAGAGGACGACCGGATACTCGCCCGGCGCGGCCGCGGCGTCTCGAGTGGCAGTAGTCGTCTTGGCTACGCACTCGCTGGGTGCCTCGTCCAGCAAGGTTACAAGAGCTGCGCGTCGATCGGTGTCGGTTTCGAAGTCGATGACCTCCGACGCGGTGCCCGCGGATGCCGCCGGGTACCAGACTTCGACGGGCAGCGTTCGTGTGCGGGCGCTGTCGGTGAGGCTCGTGGTGAGGACGCCAACCGGCGCAGGCCCCGGTGCGCCGAAGTCGGGCAGCTCGGAGACGATGCCGCCCGTGCCACCGGCCCCGCCGGTGCCAGCGGTCCCCCCAGTGCCCGCAGTTCCGCCAGCACCGCCATCACCGCTCGCATCGCTACCGCAAGAGGCGAGCAGGATCGCAAGGACCGCGCATCCGGCCCAACTCGCCGTCGTTTTGCACATAAGGCAGCTGTCTACGCGCAAACGCACGGGAACGCCACACTCCACGGACTCGCCAGTGTGAAAGCCGCGTGCTCCGGCCTAGGGCTTGGCGGTCTCGGTTTGCGTCAGCTGGGGCGGGGTCGGTTGCGGAACCAGGTTGGCGATGGGTGGGAGCGTCTTCAAGTAGGCGAACATCGCGCGGAGGTCTTCATCGCTCATCTTCGAGTAGTTGGGCCAGGGCATCGGCGGCAAGACGGGACGCCCGACACCGAGGTGCATGCCGGACTTCAGCGACTTGACGAACTGCTCTTCGGTCCAGAGGCCCAATCCGTCCGGATGCGGGGTCAGATTGACGCCGAAGCTGATGCCCCAGGGACCGGCCCAGGCGGTCATGTCGGGGGTCGTCACTGCCCCCCATTTGTCGGGACTCAGCAGATCGTACGGCACCGCTGGCAGAGTCGACCCCGCGGGATGACCCGAGAGCCGGCGCTTCGGGTCCGGGTGAGGGCCCATCTCGGTGAAGATCTTTGGCGAATGACAATCATCACAACCCGAGGTCGCCACGAGGTACTGTCCGCGGCCGATTAGCGCATCCCCTTCGAGCTTCCGGTCCGAGGTGCACGAGAGCGACAATAGGCCCGCGGCGCCCGCCAAGCACAGCGTGACGCCGATGGATGTGGGAGATCTCCGGTGACGCATTTCTGTCCTCCTTCTGTGGAAAAGGCCCCGAATCAGAGCAGGCCCCGCACCAGCCCATCAAGGTCTCAGCGCCTCTTCTTGCATTAACAATAATTCATAGCTATTATTGCCAATGAAAGGAAGCCCCCAGGTGACCGTTGCAGCCTCGAGCGCGCCCGATCAAGCCAGTGGTGTGGTTAGTAAGGCGTTGCTCCGCGCCGCGGAGACCCTCGGGCTGTCCTCGGCGGAGCTGGCGGCGATCATCGGAACCAGTGAATCCACCTTGTCGCGGATTCGCAATCGCAAGCGGGGGCCGATCCCGCTCGGCACCAAGGAGGGCGAGTTGGCGCTCTTGTTCCTTCGCGTGTTCCGAAGCCTCGACGCGCTGGTCGGTGGCAACGAAGCGCACGCCAAGGCCTGGCTCCATGCGGAGAACCATCACCTTGGCGGTGTTCCGCTTCGGCGCATGAAGAAGATCGAGGGGCTGGTCGATGTCGCCGAGTATCTGGACGCGATGCGCGGAACGATTTGAGCCGCAGCGGCTTGCAGGAGCGGCGTGGCGCGCGGTTGAATCGCAGCACGTGACCTCGACGCGAAAGCTGGTCGACTCCGACGATGAGCAGCAAGTGCTCGAATCCCTGATCGACACGGCCAAGCCGCCCTGGCCTTCGGGGCGGCGCTTCCTCGGGTTGCACTATCTTCTCGCGAC
>JBAVOF010000707.1:0-14469 GCA_049691835.1 Polyangiales bacterium | reverse complement strand
CGTCCGTGGCGTGCAGCTCGGCGAAGACACGATTGAAGCCGACAGCGTGATCGTCGCGGCGGGGAGTTGGACCACACTGATTCCAGGACTGCCCTTCGATTCCCAGACGATCTTTCCGGTGCGCGGGCAAATGATCGCGACGCACACCCGCCCGCCGATCTTCCGGCGCGTCGTATTTGGGGCCGGAGGCTATGTGGTGACCCGCCCCGATGGCCGTGTGCTTTGCGGTTCGACCAATGAGCGTGTGGGGTTCGAACGAGGCATCACGTTGGGCGGAATGGCCGACATCATCGCCAAAGCCACGCGGGTCGCTCCCAGGTTGCAGTTCGCTTCGGTCGAGGACCACTGGTCGAGCTTTCGCCCAGGAACCCCGGACGGGCTGCCCCTGGTTGGCGAAACTCGAATCGCTGGCCTCTTCGTTGCGAGCGGACACTATCGCAACGGCATCTTGCTCGCGCCGCTGACCGCCGAGTTGATCGCCGATGCGCTGGCGGGCAAGCCTGGATCGCGAGAGTCCCAAGCGCTTTCCCCACACAGGTTCGAGGCACCCGCCCCGTGACTTCGGTGCGCGAGCAGGAACTAATCGCGAACGGCCTCCGGCATCACGTGATCCGTTGGGGCGACCATCCAGTAGACGTGGTGCTTTGCCATGGTTTCCTGGACATCGGGTGGAGCTTCGATGCCGTTGCCCGCGAGCTGGTGGCCGCAGGCCACGGGGTCGTGTCGTTCGACTGGCGGGGGCACGGGCAAACCGAATGGGTCGGAGCGGGCGGATATTATCACTTCCCGGATTACGTTCTCGATCTCGACGAGCTCTTGCCGCAATTCGGCGAGCAGCCGGTCCATCTCGTTGGGCACTCGATGGGCGGATCGGTCTGCGTGATGTACGCCGCCGTCCGCCCGGAGAGGCTGCGCTCCTTGACGCTGATAGAAGGTATCGGCCCGCCAGAGATGGAACCGCGCCATCCCACCGCACGGCTCCGCGCCTGGCTCGACGGGGTCGCCATGGTTCGGACCAAAACCCGGCAACCGATGAAGGACGCGCAGGATGCATTGACACGGATGCGTATTCAAAATCCGGAGCTGTCCGAAGAGCTCGGCTTGTTTCTCATCAGCAAGAGCACGAGACCCGTGAACGGCGGGCTCCAGTGGACATTCGATCCGCTGCATAAGACCTGGTCGCCTCGCCCATTCGATGCACAGGTATTTGGCATGCTCCTCGAATCGATTTCCACCTCTACCCTCGTCGTCGCTGGCGAGCGGGGTTTTCGTCTCCAAGACGAGCAGGATAGGATCGCCAAAATCAAGCGTCATCGAGTCTCGGAGATCCCCGACGTCGGACACATGGTCCATTGGTTTCAGCCCCGGGTGCTGGCCTCGGAGCTCGCTAGATTCTTTGCCCGGCACGGGCCTTGACCGAGTCATGGCGTCGTGAAAACCTGCTGGGTCATGCGACTGATATCATTGCTTTGCCTCGTCTTGGTCGGTGCGTTTACCGTGCACGTGCTCGCCGAGGAGACGCCTCCGAACCCCGACGAAGCGCGCCGCGCGAGAGTCTTTGCGACCGTGGGCAGCAAGACGATCACGGTTGGCGAGCTCGAGGACCTGATCAACGAGCGATCGCCGTATGCCCGAAGACGGTTCGCAGAGCCAGAGGTGCTAAAGGAATTCGCCGATGATCAGGTCAAGAACGAGCTGTACTATCAGGGCGCCGAAAAACTGGGGTACGGCCGGGACCCGGAGGTCACGAGGTTCGTCGATCAGAGCATGGTTCAACTATTCATTCGCAGGGAGTTCGAGGAGGCTGTGACACCGGACGACGTCCCCGAGGCAGACGTTGCAAAGTACTATGAAGAGCATCCCGACGAGTTCCGTCGGCCGGAGATGCGGCGCGCAAGCCACATCGTCGTCGCTAGCAAGGCCGAGGCCGAGGCCATCATCAAAGAGCTTCGGTCCGTCAAGACCACGACTTTCCGCGCACTGGCCAAACAGAAGAGTCTCGACACCGAAACCAAACTTCGCGGCGGTGACCTTCTCTACTTCACCAAAGGCGGAAACCTGGTCGGCAAGGAGCCACCCGAAACCGTCGATCCCGCACTGGTGAAGGCGGCATTCACCCTTCAGAAGACTGGCGATTTGAGCGAGCCACTCGACCTTGGGGACGGGAAGTGGAGCGTGCTGGAGCTCACTGGAATTCGACCGGAGAGAGTCCAAACCCTGGAGCAGGCAAGCCCGATGATTCGCCGCAAGCTCTGGAATGCGGAGCGCGAGGCCGCTCTCTCAAAGCTGATGACCGATCTGCGTACCGAGTTGAAGCCGGAGGTCTATCCGGAGCGGATGGACGCGATCGTTCTGCCAACCGACGGTGAGCCAGCAGCGACGGAGCCCGTGCGCCCGTCACAGCCGTAGAATGCGCGGCTCGCTGTCCGGGCTTGCCAATTGGCTCGGGTCCGGCTACTAAATGAACGTTCATTCATTTCCGGAACGAGGGAGCTATGTCGTCTACATTCCAACCCTTTAAGGAAGAGCATCAAATCTTCCGCCAGCAGGTTCGGAGCTTCGTGGAGAACGAGCTCGTGCCCAACGTCGACCGTTGGGAGGAGGAAAAGCTCTTCCCCAATTCGGTGTTCAAGCGAGCGGGCGACCTGGGGATCCTCGGCGCGCACTACCCGGAGGACGTGGGCGGTGGCGGCGGCGACTTCTGGATGAGCGTGGTCAAGTCCGAGGAGCTGGCGCGCTGCGGCTCGGCCGGAGTGACGATGGGCCTGTTGGTCCAGGCCGACATGGCAACTCCGGTTATCAATGATCTCGGCTCGCGTGAGGTGAAGGAGGAGTTTTTGGCGCCGGCGATTCGCGGCGACAAGGTAGCCGCTCTCGGTGTCAGCGAGCCCGGCGCCGGCTCGGACGTGGCAGCCCTACGAACCACCGCACGCGCATCCGGCGACGACTATGTGATAAACGGTTCGAAGACCTACATCACGAACGGCACGCGGGCGGACTTCGTGACACTCATGGTCAAGACCGACCCCGAAGCGGGTCACGGCGGTATCTCGATCATCGTCTGCCCAACCGATATCAAAGGTTTCAGCGTCTCGAAGAAGCTCGAGAAGGCGGGAAACTGGGCGAGCGACACCGCGGAGCTCTTCTTCGAAGACGTTCGCGTTCCGAAGCGCTACCTCCTCGGACAAGAGGGCATGGGCTTCGTGTACCTCATGCAGAACTTCCAGTCCGAGCGTTTGGTCGGCTGTGTGAGCGGGCTCGCAGGCTCCAAGCTGGCTCTGGACCGTTCCGTTCAGTTCGGTCGCGAACGCGTCGCGTTCGGAAAACCTTTGATCAAGCGCGAGTACTGGCAACAAAAATTCGTCGACCTGTACACGAAGTACGAGGCGGCCAAGGCCCTGACTTACAACGCGTGTGCTGCGTACAACGAAGACAAGTTCGTGAATCAGGGCATGCTCTCGATGGAGACCACGCGCATCGTCTCGATGGCCAAGGCCTACGTGGGCGACGTGACCGCCGAGGTCATGGATCAGTGCGTGCAATTTCACGGCGGCATGGGCTACCTGGAGGAGCTGTGGGTCGCCCGAGCCTGGCGCGATGCCCGTCTGTTCCGAATCGGCGGCGGCGCGACGGAAGTGATGCGCTATGCGGTGGCCAAGATCATGGGTTTTTGACACGGTTGAGCCGAATTCGTTGACTGCCGATCGAAGGGGACCCAACTTGCCTGGCATGAAGGCTTTCCTAGTCGCACTGGCTCTCGTGTTCGGTTGCTCCGACCAAGGTGCCGGTCCGCCCCCGGGCGGGGGCAGCGGGATCCCGCCGATCTTGGGAACCGGGAACACGGGCGGCTCCCCCCCGCCGGACGGAGGGATCGAGCCCGGGACGGACGCCAGCGTCTCCAGGGGCGCTTGCGACAACGCGGCGGATCTCGGGGCGATCGAAAGTTCGGGAAGCACCCGCGACATCTCGCGCGGTTGCAGCCAAACCACTTGCCTCGTCGAGAGCTTCGGGGACCTCGCGATCTATGAGCAATGCGTCAATGGCTGTGTCGAGGACGGGGTCCAAGGCGTCTCGGCGGACTGCGCGGCCTGCTACGGCCTACTCGAGCGCTGCATCATCGAGCAGAGCTGCCGCGAGGCCTGCGTGGGGGGTGACACGTGCAGCACCGTGTGCAGCAATTGCTTGAGCACCTATGGATGCACCGAGGAGTTCGAATCATGCCGCGGCTTACCGGGCGACGGCTGCTCGACCCCCAGGTAAGGACGTAGCGCGGCAATCGGAATGCCGGCGCGACGAGCGCTGGGGACAGCGCGCGCGTCCCTAGATGTCCGGCAGCGCGGCTTGAACCTTCTCCCAGGTATCCGAGGTCCCGATCACCTCGACGATCATCACCGCTTCGGCGGCCGAGATGTTGTCTTGTCTCGGAGTGCTGATGTCGAGCCAGCCGGCGATTCGCCGTGCGATTGCCAGGCGGGTAGCCCATTCGGCGCGGGCCCGAGCCAAGCTTCCGAATCGCGTCCAGCGCATCGACCAGACCTCGTCCGCGAGCCAGTCGCCGAAGACTTCGTTGGGAGGAGCTGGAGCGACGATTCGCTTCCCGGCACGCTCGAAGGAGTCCGCCCAGGGACGCTCATGTTCGGTCCGCTCGCGTCGGTCGACCAAAAACGCGATGGCGTCTCCAAAGGAACGCGCCGCGACAGAGGCGCGGGACGAACCCCGGAACGCGAGCAGCTCGTCGGCGACCTGCGTCCAGCTCATCGCATGCAGCTCGGGAAACGGTTGGGCTCCGAGCACCGTCATCAGATTCCTGCCTTCGACTAAGGCGGCGATGAGTCCCGCCTCGCGCCCGGCATACTCCTCGAACGAGAGAGACACGGTCGAAGACCAAGGGACTTGATCGAAAACGGCATGTTCGGGCTTCAATTCCCCGTCGGCATCCAACAAGCAAGGCCGGGCCACCTCCGCGGAGACGAGGGGCAGTGGCCCCAACGTGCGGCAAGTGCATCGGTGCTGCGTGGTGATACGACCGCCAACCGGCGTAGCCGTGAGCGCGTATGGGAACTGAATGCAAGGACTTGGTTTCATCGCAGGCCCGAGGCGAGAATGAATGGCGCAGCCCTCCTCGCTCCAGAACACGCATCGACCGGTGTCGCTTTGCATCATCATGACCGCTGAATCCTCACCTTCGTAGCGAGCGATCGCGTGTTCCGAGATCAATGTCAGCATCTGGCAATCCTCGTCACTCAGCGCACCCACGGCATGGATGTCACTGCAGCAAAGGCCATCCCCGACGCAATCAAACCGCGCCCCAGGACGAACGAGCAAGGGCTCCCGCCTCGCTGGGACAGTCATAGGCTCTCCTTGTCGAGCGCCGGCATGCGCGGCGAGCATCGATGGACGAAAGCCTGGTGTCAACCGCCCCAAAAAAGCCGGCAGCGCTACTCGGCAGCGACTGGCGTCTCTTCGACCTCGTCGAGCTCGATCGCGTCCGCGAGGATCTCCGCGATGTCGCGCTGACCGATCTCTTCGTCCTTGTCCTGATTCTTGAGCCCGTCGGTGAGCATGGTCATGCAGAAAGGACAAGCGCTAGCGATGGTCGTCGCGCCGGTATCGAGGAGCTGCAAGGTGCGCTTGTTGTTGACGCGCTCCTCCCCCTGCTCCTCCATGAACATCTGAGCACCGCCCGCCCCGCAGCAAAGGCCCTTTTTTCGATTCCAGTAAGGGACCTCGGTCAGCTCCAAGCCCTCGATCGATTCCAGGATTCTTCGCGGGGAATCATACACCTGATTGTACCGGCCGAGATAGCAGCTGTCGTGGTAGGCCACCTTGCCCCTCACCGCCTTGGAGGGGATCAGCTTTCCCGCCACCAGTAAGCCGTTGAGGAAGTCACTGTGATGCACCACGTCGTAGCTACCCCCGAAATCGCCGTACTCGTTTCCGAGGGTGTTGAAGCAGTGCGGACACGCCGTGATGATCGTCTTCTTAGAGACCTCGTAGCCGGTGAGCGTCTCGATGTTTTGCTCGGCCAGCATCTGAAATAGGTACTCGTTGCCAGCCCGACGCGCCGGGTCGCCGGTGCAGGTCTCTTCGGTGCCGAGAATAGCGAAATCGACGCGGGCTTTCTTCAGAAGCTTGGACACGGCGCGCGCGACCTTCTTCGCTCGGTCGTCGTAGCTCGCCGCGCAACCGACCCAGTACAAGACCTCGGCGTCGGGTTTGTCGCTCAGAAGCGGGATGTCGAGGCCATCCGCCCAGTCCCCACGATCCATCGCGGAGAGGTTCCAAGGGTTGCCGTTGGTCTCGATGCCGTTGAACGCACCCTGAAGCTCTCCAGGGAACTCGTTCTTGATCATCACCTCCTCGCGGCGCATTCCGATGATCTTGTCGACGTAAGAAATCATCACGGGACACTGCTCTTCACATGCGCGGCACGAGGTGCAACCCCAAATCACGTCCGGATGAATGATGTTCGGAACGAGATCGACGACGGTCTCGCCGACGAAGTAACCCCCAGCGGGTGCGGCCGGGAACGTGTGAATGGGCTCCTGGCCATCACTGGGCTCGGGAGGCGACGCAGGCGCGTCGCTTGGTTCCTCGACCAGCGCGTCCTTGCCGAACATGGCTCTCTCGGTCGCATAGAGGTGATCCCGAATCGCCAACGTGAGGTGCTTAGGCGAGAGTTTCTTTCCGGTGATGTAAGCAGGGCAGTTGTCGCTGCAGCGACCACACTCGGTGCAAGTGTACAAGTCCATGATGTGCTTGTACGTGAGATCGTTGAGTCGATTGATGCCCAGCGACTCCTCGCGTTCCACCTTGCCTTCGAGGTCCTCGACCTTTGGAAGCGCGTTCGGCCGACGCTCGTAGGCGAAGACGTTTGGGATGACCGTGAGGACGTGGAAGTGTTTGGAATACGGGAGAATGTTCAAGAAGATCAAGACGAACGCCGAGTGCCACCAAAACCCTGCGTGCTGGAACGCAGTGACCAGTTTGGCGTTCTCGACGTTGGAAATCAGTTGCGCGACGATCCCAGCAAACGGCTCCCACCAACCAGCATGCACCGGCTCGCCATATGCATTCGCATCGAGCACGAGCGATGAGCCGACGTAGAGGAAGTCGGCGGCCATCATCGTGATGATGATGAAGAGGATTAGGATCGGCTCCGTGAAGACGTAGCGGTTGGCGTGGTGGCCGAGAGTCATTCGGGGCTTGTCCTTGACGGCCTTAGGGTCGCCACTGTCCTGACCGCGCTTCACCCAGCGCAGATAGAGAAATACGATCGACCCGACGATCGCAGCAAACGCAGCAAGCTCTTTCACGAAGGAGTAGATCTTGCCGAGCAGACGCTCGGTGCTCAGCAGACCCCAGAAATCGAACCCCGGGTCGAAGCCGCGCCCCCAGAGCATGAGACTGTTGAGCAAGAGCACCTGAAAAGCGATGAAAATCCCCACGTGCGCAAAGCCCGCTAAAGTGTAGTTGGGCATCCTCTTCTGCCCAAAGGCGTAAACGAGCAGGGTCTTGGTCCGATCCGCAATTTGCTCGCCAGTCCACGCGAAACGCGGATCGGGCACCCCGACGTTCACCTGACGCAAGCGCCGAAAGGCGGACCATGAAAAAAATCCGAGCGTGCTCACCAACAGCAACGTCATCCAAATCGGACCCATCGTCTTCTCCCTGACTTGAAGCGCGGAATCAGTGCAAACGTAGGTTCCCGCTGCGCGAAGATCTAGGGGTGCTGCGAAGCGAAGTCAAACACCGCGGCCCCGGTGACCGGGCCTTCTGGAGCGCCTTCGACTATGATTTCGCGGTGGGTCGCTTGGTGTCGATTTTTCTTCTGGGGATTGTGGCGTGCGCACCCACGGCGCCGCGCACGGTGCCCCGAATCGTCGATGGGCACGTCGAGCACGGAGCGTTCGTTCCGCCGTATGCGTACCGGTGGTTCGTCGAGGGAGAGGTGTTGGCGGTCAAGGGTCAACATGATGAAGCCGCGATGGCGCTCGAGGCTGCGGCGGCCACACCCACAGATGACGTCGTCCTGCTGACACGGTTGGCGGAGGAATATGAGGCGAGCGGTGCGTCCCGACGCGCTGACCGGACCCTTGCCCTCGCCCGCCGGTCAAATCCAGACTCCGCTAGAGTCGCACTCTCCGAGGGACTGGTCCAACGAGCCAGAGGCGAAACTGGTGCGGCGCTCGCTGCGTTCGCGCGTGCCCAGGAGCTGGCGCCGACATGGGACGAACCGGTCGTCGCGACCGCGGAGACGCTGGTCGCCTCCGGGCTTCCACAGAGGGCCAGCTCGATCTTGTTCGAGTACCTCGAGACCTCGCCGGCGGCTGGGTCGGCGCGCTCGCAGAGCGTCTTGATCGATTTGGCGCTGCACACGGTGGACCTCGACACCCTGCAACGTGCTCTGGCCCTCGATCCTCGCTCAACTCCGGCAGATCGGGCCCGGGCGGCGGCGGAGCTCGCGCTCGAAGCCGAGCAGCCGGCTTTGGCAGCTCGCGCGTTGGAACATGCGCTCGACACACCGGACAACGTTGCGCTCTGGTTGCGCGCGCTCGTGAGAAGCGGCGACCGAGCGAAGGCCGCAACGTTCCTTACGAGCTCGGACGGCCGGCGATTGGCAGGTGCGCTCGATCCCGTGGACTTTCTGCTCGATATCGATGCGGGGGAAGTCGCCCTCCGGTTGTTGGAGACGAGCGACGGCTCTGCACGCGCGGAGCTTTCCAGAGGGCGCGCGCAATCCGCTCTTGGTCAGTACCTCGCTGGAGCCGTGGCCCTCGCCGAGGTCCCGTTCGGAGCGGCGGGTTTCGAGGCCTCCCGGCTGGCTCTGGCCCAATGCGCCATTGCGCTGACCCGACCGGGAGCGGCAGCGGAGGTGTTGAACGAAGTCCCCCACGAATCTCTCGCGCTCAGGCGGCAGCGCGCCGAGATCTCCGTCGGGGAAGGCGATCTCCGAGGGGCCTTACGATTGTTTGATCCGAAGCGGTCTGTGGAGCGCGGGGTGCTTGCATCGCTCTTGGAGCGAGCGGGTCACTTCGACGAAGCAGCAGCCTACTACGCGAGCGTGGATCTGCGCTGGCGCGACGGACCGGCGCTTCAGGCTCGCGCCGCGGCCGAGCAACTCGCCTCGCGCGGACAGCGTGCGGGCGCAATCGCCATTCTCGAGCAATGGGCCACCTTCGCGCCCGAGGACATTTACGCTCGGGTGCGCCTGGTCGAGCTGCTCATGGCGGAAAACCGAGTTGAGGCCGGGAAAGCAAAGGCTCGCGAGGCGCTCAAAATCATCGGTGACCCAGCGCTGCGAGCCCATCTGCTCGAGGTCGTCCAGGAGCCACCGGCGGCTTCCGACTGAGCGAAGCTCAGTACTCTCCGAAAAGATCTTGAATTCGCACGTCGAGCGCGGTGGCAACCTTATAAAGAGAGCTGATGGACGCGCTCGATTCTGCGCGCTCGATCTGCGACAGGAGTGAAACGCTCAGGCCGGTGCGGCGGGCCATTTGCTTCAAGGTCAGGCCACGGTCTTTGCGAAGCCCACGAATGGTTTCGCCTATGACGCGATGTAGATTTTCTTCAGGAGTACGCAGGAGCCCCTTCTTGCGCATCACGCGATCGAGGACTTCGCGAAACTCGTCGGGGTTGAACGGTTTTTTGAGGTAGTCGACCGCATCGAGCTTCATCGACTGAACCGCAGTGTCGAGCGAGGGGTAACCGGTGAAGATCACGACGGCCACATCGCTATCCACCTTCCGAATTTGCTCGAGAACCTCGACGCCGCCTAGGCCAGGCATCATCAGATCGAGCACGACTAGGTGATAGCCACCTTCTTTGACTTCTTCCGGCGCGTCCTTCGGATTGGCAAGGGTCGTGACCTCGAAGCCGTCCTTGGTGAGGAACGTCTCCATGAACTCCAGGATCGCCTGGTCGTCATCGACGACGAGAACTCTAACCGGTGGTAGCGACTTTGCCATCATGCCTCCGCTGCAATTGTAATTGCAGTGTTCAATTATAGTCGGGGCGAGAGGATTCGAACCTCCGGCCTCACGGTCCCGAACCGTGCGCGCTACCAGACTGCGCTACGCCCCGTATTTCAAGCTCGGCGGAATCTAGCGTTGAGGGCGAGAGCTGTCAACGAAGGTACCTACATTTACCCACATGTAGATCTGGTATGCATCGGCCCAGGGACCGGCCCCCGGCGCCCATGGCCCCAGATCCAAGCGGCCGCTGGATCCAAAGCTCAGGCCCGGCAGAGAAGAAGCACACTCCGTGTTCAAAACGAACCCGGGAAGATTTGCTGCCTCCACGACCGCGGGGCCTTCGTCCCGCAGAGGGGAGCAGACGGCATACAGCAGAGCCCCCCCTGGACGCACTAGCGCCGCCGCGTTTTCGAGCACGCGCCTCTGCGTCTCACCCATCTGCGCCGGATCCTCGGGAGCGGCGCGTAAGACGATTTCGGGCCTTCGGCGCAAGGTGCCCAGGCCCGTGCACGGGGCGTCGACCAAGACGCGGTCGAACTGACCTCGGATGCCACCCTTGCCGACGGTCCAATCTACGCAGGCTGATTCGAGCCGTCTGGGATCGAGCTTCAAACGTCGGACCTCCGCTGAGATCTGCTCGAGTCGGTGCTGGTGGAGGTCGGCAGCGACGACGCTTCCGGTTTCGCCCACCGCTTCGAGGAGCTGCGCGGTCTTGCCGCCGCGACCGGCGCAAGCGTCCAACACACGTTCGCCTGCTTGGGCGCCCAACAGCAATCCTATCAGTTGAGCGCCCTCCTCCTGGACCGCGAACATCCCTTCGTCGTAGCCAGGCAATGCACGCGGGTCGGCTGCGTCACTGACTCGCAAGCCGCGGGGTGCGAGCTCGGTAGGACAGACCGAGGCGCCTGGCTGCGCTGCCATGATCGACTCGGCCACCGACCCCGGGTCGAGGTCCGCACGAGTGCGAAGGTCGATCGATGGCGACTCGCGCCCAAGACTCAGGAGCTGGGCCGTGCGCGCGTCGCCGAGCGAAGAGCGCAACGATTCGCGCAACCACGAAGGAACCACGACGGCCGACGGAAGGTTCGGAAGCTCAGGGCGCTGGGCCGCCACCTTGCGAAGAATCGCATTCGCAAACCCGGCAAGCCTCGTGCCACGCTTCGCCCGTACCAACTCGACGGTGTCGTTGACCACTGCGTGGGAGGGCACGCGCCCGAGGTGAATGAGTTGGAACACCGCACCGAGCAACGCCGCATGAGTCCATTCGTCGACTTTGATGGGACGCTGCGCATGACGCGCGAGCTCGGCATCGAGATCAGGAAGCGTTCGGAGCGTGCCGTATGCGATCTGGGTGGCTAGCGCCGCATCGGCTCGGCTGACTGGGTTTTGGCGAAGCTCGGCATCGAGCACCGGCGCTGCCCAGGCGCCGTCCTGCAAAACCCGGTGCAGCACACGGGTCGCGATTCGTCTGGCGGGCGCTATCACGGCGACCAGCTTACTCGTATGGCACGCCGAGGCACGGAGATTGGAGACCGTGCGATTCACATGGTACCGTCAGGGCCGTGGGGAACGGTCGCAGTAGAAGAGGTGGAACGACTCGATGAGCGCGTTGGTCCTCGTGGCGGACCCGGATCCCTTCAATCTTCGTTTGCTTCACGAAGCATGTGCAGCTGCAGGCTATGACGTCGTGACCGCCGCGGACGGGCCCGAGGTGCTCGCGATGGTTGCGCGTCGACCGCCAGACTTGCTCATGCTCGATGCCAAGATGTCGGAGATCGACGCTTTCGAAATCCTTCGCATCCTCAAAGCCGATGGCAGCCTCATGAGCATTCCTGTCTTGTTGGTCACGGACGAAGGCGACCTGGAAGCGCGGCGCCGCGGGATCGAGCTCGGCGCTGAAGACTACCTGACCCGGCCATATAGAGTGTTCGAGATCCAGCAGCGGGTTCGCAACGTCCTGCGCGCGACCCGACGGGACCGGCTCGGTGTTCCCGAAAGCACGCCTCCTGCAGACCAGCGCGATCCCGTGACCGGCGCCGGCACGCCGTCTCAGCTCCTGATCAGCCTAGACTACGAGCACACCCGAGCCGAACGATACGGGCACCCGTTGAGCTGCATCGTCGTGAGACTTGGCAACGCGACCGAAATATCGGCCGCGAGCGAAGACGGCACGGCCGATCACGCGATGGCGCTCATCGGCAGTGGGCTCAAGCGATGCATCCGCGCCGTCGATCATCTGTTTCGTCTGCGCCGCGACGAGTTCTGCATCCTGCTTCCCGAGACCGACGGAACGGGCGCGGGCTACGTGCTCCGACGCTTGCAGGGCCAAATCGAAACCGGGGAGCTGTGGAGCGACCGCATCGCACCCACGCCCCTGGTGCAAATCGCGCTCACGAGCACGCCCGAGACCGCCGTGAAGAGCGGCGATGATCTCCTGAAACAGACGCGCAATGCGCTCGCGCGTAAGAACTAGAGGGCGGCGGCGAACCGAACGATCCAGACCACCGTCGCGCACCCGCCCAGAGCCAGCGCCCAACCATTCAACGAAAACCGTTGGATCACCGCATCCACCGTCCAGCCACGCAGGGCAGCCGTCGCCCCCAGCGGAACGCACAGACACACGACGAGGAACATGGCGAGACCAAGCGGATTCGCGCTCGCGGCGAGCAACCATTGGCCGCGAATCCCGTACGCGAACGCCGTGGTGAGCCCACATCCCGGGCAAGGAAACCCCGTGAGCAAGAGAAAGCCACAGGGTGGAAGCCCAAGCTGTGTGTGTGTGCCGTAGCCTCTGGGGTCCGGTACCACCGCCGCAGCGGCGGTCAACACCAGCACAGAGGCCGCGACGAGTGTCCACCATAGCCAGCGCTGCGAAAGAGGCCCAGCGGATGCACTATCGACGTTCGTCATCATCGGATGGTTCCCGCCAGTTTGGATTGAGCTGAGGCGCTCCGTCAACGACGGAGACACAGGGCACCTCGCAGCAGGGATCACCTACCAGTGCGTGAACGTCGCGGCCGATCGGATTGTCGTTCCCGGCGGTGAAATCGGCGTAGTGAGCGTGCAGACACTTCACACTACCCGAGGTGCCGCCAACCCCCCCGCTGGGTCGATGAGGCGCTTCCAAAGGCAGCAGCGCCTCGCGCTCGGCCGCATAGCCGATGTGGCGCGCCTGGAGCTTTGCCCACAGCTCCGGGTCTGCGACGACCTTGTCTTGGGCGGCTCGAACTCCACCCTGCCCCTCGATGCGTGCGATACGACGGTGGGCCAGCGGACAGGTCAGCCAGTAGAGGGTGGGAAAGGGAACACCGGTGTCGAGAATCGGGGGAACCTTCACGACGATCGGCAAGCCGAGGCTGCATCGCCTCAAAACGACGGACGTCGCGCGCATTGGTCGCCCTATCTGAAGGCGGAGCACTTCGCGATCGCGTTCGGTCATGAGACCCGCATGCAGTCTTTGACCTCCGTCCAGAAGTCGGACTCGCCCACGACTTCGAGGATCATGACGGCCTCCGCGGCGGCTCGATCGGCCCTCGCTCCTGCGTTGCGAAGGCGCCTGCAGATGTCCTCTGCGATCTTGAGCCTGGTAACGAGCTCGGCGCGGGCAAGCGCGAAATGGTAGTCCTCGGCCCATTTGAGCGACCAGATCTCATCGGCGATCCAATCACCGAAAACCTCCCGGCTCGTTCGCGTTTTGGGCGAGCGAGCTTGGGCACGATCGAATGCTGCAAACCAAGGACGGCCCGGAGGCCTGGGGGCTCGATCGTTTTGAAGCGCGCTGATCGTGTCGCCGACCCAGGCCATCGCAACGCCAAACTGCGAGCCGTCCCGCGCGCCGATGAACTCCTCGGCTTGTTTGTCCCAGCTGCTGCCACGGAGCACCGGAAACGGCTCCGCGGCCAATATGGCAGACAGAGATTCGCGGCCGCCAATACGCTTCAAGTATTCTGCCTCGAACAGCTCCCACTCGGGGAAAGTGAGCTTTTCTTTCGAGCTCAACGGGATGCGATGGATTCGGCGATCGGCGATGGGCCTGCCACCGCCGTCGGTAACCGAGGGCTCGACGTCGATTGGCCGGATCTCCGGGCGTTCGCCCATGGTGCGGCAGGGACAACGGTGCTCGGTGGTGATCCGACCGCCAGCGGGGGTCGCGACCAGACCCAGCGGAAACCGTCGGCACCCGTCGGGCTTGGCTTCGGCACCGAGTCGGGCGTGGACCGAACAGCGCTGATCGGACATCAGGAACACGCAGCCGCCGTCCGCGGCGGTGTTGAGCATGTAGTCGTCGTGATCCTCGTTCCAGCCTGCGGAGTGGCGGTCGATGCGGCGCATGCCCGCAACCTCCCTCTTGGTCAATGGCCCGATGCCGTGGATATCCGTGCAGCACAGGCCATCACCGAAGCAGGTGTATCGGGCCCCCGGACGGGCAATCAGGGGCCGCACCTTCGTCTTTTTCTTTTTGTTTCGAGCCATGAGGCAGCGCGCGTCTCCTTAG
>JBAVOF010000706.1:0-1876 GCA_049691835.1 Polyangiales bacterium | reverse complement strand
CGTGACGACGAGCTGCGCGTTCGCTGCGCTCGCCGCGGCCGAGTTCCGCGGCTTCGCCGAGATGGGCCCGCTGGCCGCGCTCGGCATTGGGCTGGCGCTCGTCGCGTTCTTACTCTTGTTTCCGGCGTTCGTGCTGCTGGCGGCGCGAATGTTCCCAGAGCGCGAACCTCTGGTCTGGCGGTGGCGTTTCTTTACACCGAGCACGCCGAGACGTTCAGTGATGGTGAGTGTGGCGGTCCTGGGTGTCCTCATCGGGGCGATGAGCGCCTGGTACGGAGTGCGGGGGATCGAATTTGAATACGACACGTCGAAGCTGAATCCTCCGGTGGTCAGTCACGGAATCCCCCAATGGGACGCCTTGCATGGCACGACACGGACCGCGATCTACTTGATCGGCGACGATCCCGTTGCTCTGGAGAAAGCGGCAGATGCGCTGCGAACGAGGGACGCCGTGGATCTCGCCGACCCCTCTCAGCCATGGTTGATCACGCCCCAATCCTTCGTGCCTCCCGACCAGGAGCGACGCCTTGCGGCCATTGCGCACTTGCGGAAAGCCGTCGACGCTGCCGAGCGGCGGGGCGATGAGCAGCTTCGCGAGAAGCTCGAGCCCATCGAGCCGCTTCTTCGCGTCTCGGCGCCCGTTACGCAAGAGGCCCTACCCCGTTGGATGCGCGAGTCCTTTCTGGAGCGGGATGGGACATTTGGAAAGTTCGGAATTCTCTACACCGACTACCGCGGTGCGGATGCCCGACAGATGGAGGAATTGGCCGGGCGCATCGATGGGTGGCGCGCGAAACACCCCGACGTGCGGTTCGCTTCGGGGCTGGCGCTCCTGGGAGAAATCGTTCCCACGCTTCGTCGAGACGCCCCATACGTCGTTGGTTTGGCATTCGTCGGCCTCTTGTTAGCAACCCTCGCCGTCAGCCGATCCTGGCGCCGCACCCTACTCGTGACGGCACCGTTGCTCCTGATTGGCGCGCTGACGCTTGCTGTGATGGTGGCGTTCGACCTGAAGGTGAACTTCTACAACATGCTGATCTTTCCCTTGGCGTTTGGCATCGGGGTGGATGGCGCGATCTACATCACCTGGGAGGCGGTCCGCGGCAACACCGGAGCGTTCAGGACGAACGCGAGCCGAGCGGTGCTGGTCTCGACGCTCACGACGGCCGCCGCTTTCGGCAGCATGATCATCGCGTCCAACCCGGGGCTCAAGTCGCTCGGGGAGACCGCAGTGGCTGCGTTTGGCGCCGCGCTCGTCGCGAATCTCGTGTGGCTTCCCGCGTTCATGCGCGCCACTCGACGAACCCGGGATCCCGCTCCGAGATAGCGGTTTACAGCAGTGCTCGCCGATGCGAGTATCCTCGACGCCCCGAGGGGCGAAGGAGGGTCTATGGCGCTTGGAAACAAGGTTGCGGCGGAGTTCGTGGGCACGTTTTGGCTCGTGTTCGGCGGTTGTGGGAGTGCGGTGCTGGCGGCCGGTTTTCCCGACGTGGGGATCGGCTTCCTCGGCGTCGCGCTCGCCTTTGGCCTCACCGTTCTCACGATGGCTTACGCAATCGGACACATCTCGGGCTGCCATCTCAACCCCGCCGTTTCCGTGGGCCTCCTCGTCGGAAAGCGGTTCCCTGCCTCCGAGCTGGTGCCGTATCTGATCGCGCAGGTTCTCGGCGGCATCGCTGGCGCCGCGGTGCTGTACTTCATCGCTTCTGGTCAGGACGGATTCCAGGCGGGAGGCTTTGCATCGAACGGTTTCGGCGAGCACTCGCCGGGCGGCTACTCGATGGCGGCTGCACTCACCGCGGAGATCGTGCTCACGTTCATGTTCCTCTTCATAATTCTCGGCGCCACCGACAAGCGTGCGCCCGCTGCCCTCGCC
>JBAVOF010000705.1:0-1558 GCA_049691835.1 Polyangiales bacterium | reverse complement strand
AGTGACGAGAGCCCTGAGTCCGAGGGCAACCGACGCCGCCGGGGCCGACGCAGGGGCCGCAGGCGCGGGGGCCGTGACGAGGCCGGGGAAGAGAGCAACCGGGATGAGCTGGCCCAGACCGGCGAGCCGGCGAGCGGGCAGGACACCTCAGACGATGAGCCTTCGGAACTCCAAGTCGATTCGGATTCTGCTTCGGAAATCTTCGAGAACACCGACAAAAACGCCGACGAGCCGCCATCCGTCCCCGAGCCCGAAGTCGAACAACTGTAGCTAGAATGATACACTCGCCCCGCGTGCGGGTGGCGCAAGGTAAGCACATGCCCTACCGTTCTGGTCTCTTGATGGTTATCAGGACTAAGGCATGCGGATCGCACTTTTGGTCATCGGAGTTATTTTCCTCGGCGCGTGGCACTCGCGCTCGGGTGCCGGTCCATTGTTGAGCGCAGTGAGGCCCGCCGAGTCCGCGGCGGCCGTCGACTACCGCTACTGGGTGGGTGAGCATCCGAGTTCGGCAGCGCTCGCTCGCGCGATCGATGCGCGCCTGACCGTTCGGGCAAATCCCGAGGGTGAGTCGATCTACGTACAGCACTGCCGTGTGAGCCCGGGTGGTTGCCGTGCCCGTATCGCCACGCTCTCACGTTTGATCACGGAAGCGAGCAACCGCGCAGGGGTCGACCCGTTCCTCACCGCAGGGATCGCCATGCGCGAATCCGGCCTCAACCCGCTCGCCGTCAGCCCGGTTGGCGCCCGAGGCGTCGTTCAGCTGAACCCGAAGTACCGCGGAAAGACCGTGCCGTTCGTGTACAACGCGCAGTATCGGGAGAAATGCAGCCTGCGCCCCGGCGCGTGCCAACGCGAGGTGCTCGACGCGGGCCTCGGTCTCTACCGCTGGGCGGTCAGCCGCTGCGGCGGGGACGTCCAGAAGGGCCTGTCCTGGTACAATTCGGGCCGCTGCGACAAGCAGAACGGCTACGCAAGCTCGGTCCTTCAAGAGCGACGCCGGCTGCTGCAACTCGCCAAGGAGTCCAACCGGGCGGTACAGACCGCTCTCAACGACTAGCCGCCCGACTTCTGGGAAACGATCAGGCGTTCGAACGCCCGACCCATTGCTTCGGCCACCCGCTCGACGGAGGCTGAATCGGCGACCGAGTCCCTGGCGCACAATACGCCAATCAGTCGGGAGCCGATCATCACGGGCACGACGAGCACCTCCCGGCTCTGGCTTCCCAATGCCGCACGCACCAGATGGTCGGCCGCGGTCTGCCCGTAGGGGCCCCGGAACGCGTGGCCGGTATGGAGCACTTCGTTGAGGATCGAAGGGTTGCTAGCCGGTACCCACAGGCTTCGGATCCCGGCACTGGTGATCTCGTCGCCGGCCCCGTCCCAGCCCCGGAACACGCCTTTGCGCAGGGCGAGAAACGCGGCACCTCGGGCGACGGCCAAGCACGCCTGGCAGGCGACGCGCACGACCTCGTCGCGCGATGTGACGACATCCAGGTGGGCCAGCTCCGCATCGATCGCGGCAGCCGATGCGGTGGTGGGCAGCGGACCGTGGGAG
>JBAVOF010000704.1:0-15409 GCA_049691835.1 Polyangiales bacterium | reverse complement strand
GCACCATGAAGAAGAAGGTGAGTGCGCTTCGGTCTTTCTTCAAGTTTCTGTTGAAGCGCCAGATCATCGACCGCAATCCCGCATCTGGGTTGCGCTCGCCCAAGATCGGGAAGTCGCTTCCGCGATTCCTCTCGGTCGACCAGGCATTTCGGGTGATGGACTCGCCCCCGAAGGAACCCGAACGAGCCACGCCGTTGCGAGCGCGCGACCTCGCCCTGCTCGAGACCTTGTACGCGACGGGTGTGCGGGTCAGTGAGCTCGCGTCGATGAATCTCGACCACTGCGACTTCACGGAGTCATTGGTCCGCGTGCTTGGCAAGGGCGGCAAAGAGCGGGTCGTGCCGCTGGGCAAGTCCTCGATGGAAGCGCTCTGGGCCTACTTACCCGAACGCATGAGCTTGCTCGCGAGGGCTAGGGACGGCGATCCCGAGGCTCTGTGGCTTTCCCAAAGGGGGCAACGGCTGAGCGTTCGGCAGGTGCAGAACATCGTTCGGCGGCACGGGACGCTCGGGGCGGGGCGCGGTGACCTTCATCCTCACGCCATGCGACACACCTGTGCGACGCACCTGCTCGACGCGGGAGCCGACCTCCGCTCGATCCAGGAGCTACTCGGTCACTCGAGCTTGTCGACGACCCAACGGTACACCCACGTGAGCATGGACCGATTGATGGAAGTTTACGACAAGGCCCATCCCCTCGCGCGGGAAAAGGCAGGCGGCGGTTGACAGCCAAAAAGGCCGACTTAGGTTCCTTCGACCTGTCATGAATCATGCCGATCCGCCGATTTTTCGTTCGACGACCATCGTTGCGGTCCGTCGAGCCGGTCAGGCCGCCATGGCCGGAGATGGCCAGGTGTCGCTCGGACAGACCGTCATGAAAGGTCACGCCCGGAAGGTGCGGCGCATCGCGGACGGCAAAGTCGTGGCAGGTTTTGCCGGCGCAACGGCGGACGCGTTCACGCTCTTGGATCGCTTTGAAGCAAAGCTCAAAGAGCATCGAGGGAGTCTCCAACGCGCGGCGGTCGAGTTAGCCAAGGATTGGCGGACCGACCGGTACCTTCGACGGCTCGAGGCGATGCTCGTCGTAATGGACGCGCAGTCGACCCTTCTGATCAGCGGCACTGGTGATGTCATCGAGCCCGACGAAGGCGTCATTGCAATCGGGTCGGGTGGTTCGTATGCGCTAGCAGCGGCCCGTGCGTTGATGCGCAACACCGATTTGCCAGCGGCGGAGATCGCGCGCCGGGCTCTCGAAATCGCTGCAGAGATCTGTGTCTACACGAATCACGAAATCAGCGTCGAGGAGATGGCTGAATGAGCTTAGGGAACTTCACCCCGAGGGAGACCGTCGGCGAGCTCGACCGGTACATCATCGGCCAGCACAAAGCCAAGCGCGCCGTTGCCATAGCGCTCCGCAACCGATGGCGGCGCCAGCAGGTTTCGAACGAGCTTCGGGACGAGATCGCGCCGCGCAACATCATCATGATCGGCCCCACTGGTGTCGGTAAGACCGAGATCGCTCGCCGGCTCGCAAAGCTCGCACGAGCGCCCTTCGTGAAGGTCGAAGCCTCCAAGTTCACCGAGGTGGGCTATGTGGGGCGAGACGTCGAGTCGATGATTCGCGACCTGGTCGAAAATGCGATTCAAATTTGCGAGAAGGAAGCGCTCGAGGGCGTGCAGACTCGGGCGCAAGACGCGGCCGAAGAGCGACTCGCCAAGATGGTCCTGGCTGCGCAACGGCCGCCCGCACAGCCCGAGGCGGAGCCGGGCCCGCAAACCCATCAGTTCGGGCCGCTGAGCTTCCAAATCACGCCACAGCGACCGCAAGCACAACCGTTTTACTCGGAAAGCGAAGTCAACGACATGCGGCAACGGCTCCGCGATGGGGAGCTCGACGAGATGGAAGTCGAGCTCGATGTCACTGACACGCAGAACCCCTTCATGACCATCTTCGGCGCGCAGGGAACCGAAGAGGTGAACCTGCAAGACATGATGTCGCAGATGCCGGGGTTCAAGGGGCGAACCAAGCGGCGCCGGGTCAAAGTCCCCGACGCAATCGAGATCCTTCAGCAACAAGAAGCGAAAAAGCTCATCGACCACGACAAGGTTCAACGCGAGGCGGTGCAACGCACCGAGCAGGCGGGGATCGTGTTCTTGGACGAGATCGACAAGGTGGGCTCCGATCGGCGAATCGGCGGCCCGGACGTGTCCAGAGAAGGCGTTCAGCGGGACCTGCTTCCCATCGTCGAAGGCTCGACCGTCAGCACCAAGTACGGCACGGTGAAGACCGATCACATTCTCTTCATCGCGGCTGGTGCATTCCACGTCTCCAAGGTCTCCGATCTGATCCCCGAGCTTCAGGGTCGCTTTCCGATTCGAGTCGAGCTCGACTCCCTCGAGAAGGAAGACTTCGTGAGGATTCTGACCGAGCCCAAGAACGCGCTCACCAAGCAGTACCAGGCTCTGATGGCGACCGAGGGCATCGAGGTCGTATTCGAGCCCGCTGCGATCGAAGAGCTGGCGGGGTTCGCAGCAGAGGCGAACCGGAGGGCCGAGAACATCGGGGCCAGGCGTCTCTACACGATCATGGAAGCGCTCCTCGAAGAGCTCTCCTACGACGCATCGGAGCGTGCGCAGTCGAAGTTCCTGGTCGACGTCGCCTACGTGAAGGCCACCCTCGATCCAATCCTCGCGGATCAGGACTTGGCAAAGTACATTCTCTGACCGGGCGACCCCGCCTGCGTTACGACATCTTGGTCGGAGTCACGGAGCGGGTATTCGACGTGGCTGAAGGGTCAGAACATGGAAACTAGCGACCAGCGGGTGGTCGTCCTCGGCGGTGCATCCGGGGCCTGGGGGGACAGTTCGTTTGCAGCACCCCAGCTGCTCGATTCCAAGAAGTGCGATTACCTCATTTTCGAGGCGCTCGCCGAAATCACCATGGGGATTCTAACGCGGGCGAAAGAGAAGGATCCCTCTCTGGGCTATGCCACCGATGTCATCGCGATGATCGGTCGCCACTTGTCGCAGTTCGTAGATCAGCGGGTGCGGGTCACGACGAATGCCGGCGGCGTGAACCCGAGCGCGGCCGCCGATGCCTTGCGTCACATGGCCGAGCGGGCGGGCGTGGCGATACGCATTGCCTGGGTGGAAGGCGACGACTTGATGGACCGTAGGGATGAGCTCCGTCCGCTCGGGCTCGAAGAGATGAGTGATGGGTCTCCACTCATCGCCGACGCGCTGAGCTTCAACGCCTACCTGGGTGCCCGGCCGATCGCTGCCGCGCTGGACGCCGGGGCGGACGTGGTGATTACGGGGCGCTGCGTCGATTCCGCGCTGGCGTTGGGCCCGCTCATTCACGAGTTCGGATGGAGCCCCCAAGATCTCGATGCGCTTTCTCAAGGAAGCCTCGCTGGCCATCTGCTCGAGTGCGGGCCGCAGTCGACCGGCGGCTTGCTCACCGATTGGGAGGAAGTCCCCTGCTGGCACGAGATCGGTTATCCCATCGCCGAGTGTCGCGCCGACGGTTCGTTCGTGCTCACCAAACCCGCCGGCACGGGCGGCCTGGTCGATGTTCGCACCGCCTCGGAGCAGTTGGTCTACGAGATCGGTGACCCCGCGCAGTACCTGCTGCCTGACGTGACTTGCGATTGGCGCCAGGTGCAGCTCACGCAGGTCGGGCCCGATCGCGTCCAAGTCCAGGGCGCCCAGGGCAAGCCTGCACCAGCGACGCTCAAGGCGTGCGCGCAGGTTCTGGACGGTTACAAAGTCACCTGCCTGGTCTTCATCGGGGGGCGCGATGCCAGCAAGAAAGCAGCGTGCTTCGGGCAGGCCTTCATGCGGCGCGCGGAGCGCCTGCTCGATCGCGAAGGCTTTGCTGGCTTTCGCGCCACTGATCTCGAGGTCCTCGGCGCCGAAAGCACCTACGGGCCTCACGCTCGCGCGGCCAGCACACGCGAAGTCGTCGTGAAAATCGCGTTGCATCACGATTGCCGTCCTGCGCTGAGCGCTGTGGTGCGCGAGCTCGGCTCGTTCGGGATGGTCGTTGTGGGGTTGACGGCAGGCGGGCGCGGTCTGCCCACGCCAACGCCGGTTGTTCGGCTCAGAAGCTACCTCGTTCCACGCGAGCTGTTCTCCCCGCGGATCTTTGTCGATGGGGAGGGCGTTCCCTACGAGGAGCAGGCCCCAACGCCGAGCCCGACTGAGCACTCGGCGGAAGCGCTCGACAGCGAGCCCTTTGCCGTCGTCCGTCCCATCGAGCTCCCGCTCATCGCCATCGCCCACGCCCGGAGCGGTGACAAGGGTGCGGATGCCAATATCGGCGTCCGCGCGCGTCATCCCGATTTCTTCGCGCTCCTGAAGCATCAGCTTTCCGCGAGCGCCGTCGCCAAATGGCTTGCCCACCGGATGGACGACGCACCCCAGGAATCAGCGCCGAACGAGCGCCGGGTTCGGCGCTACGAGCTGCCGGGCATCCAGGCCCTCAACTTCGTGCTTCGCGACGCCCTCGGCGGGGGCGGAATCGCGTCTCTACGCTTCGATCCCCAGGGGAAAGCCTACGCACAGCAACTGCTCGACATGCCCCTGCGTGTCCCCGCCGCCTGGCTCAACCACCCCGGGCTCGCGCAGGTCACGGAAGTGAGAGAAGCTCAACGAGCAGGGGGATAATCTCCTCGCCAAGCGAGTCGAACGAAGCCATGGGCCAACACGGTGTGCAATAGTCGCGGTGGTTACGATGCCCCTACACGAGCAACTGACCTACGAGATTCGAACCGGGCCTTCGGGGCCGAGAGTCGGTGCTTTCTTCGATCTCGACCAGACTCTGTTTGCCGGTTTCTCCGCGATGGCGTTCACGCGGGATCAGTTCGCCTCGGGCCGACTCTCGCCGCGGGATCTCGGTGACTCGCTCCGGGCGACGCTCTCTTTCGCGCTCGGCCGGACGGGGTTCTCGACGTTTGTATCGGCCACTTCCGCGGTCTACCGCGGCATGTCTGAACAGGCGCTCGAGGAAGCAGGTCAGCGCAGCTTCGAGAGGCACTTGGCGACCCAGATCTATCCGGAGTCCCGCGCGTTGGTCAAAGCGCATCAAGACATGGGACACACCGTGGCCATCATCACGTCCGCCACCCGCTATCAAGCCGAGCCATTCGCGCGTGAGCTCGGCATCGCGCATCTCCTATGCACCCGGCTCGGCGTCGAGGACGGGGTCCTCACGGGCAAGGTCGTCCGGCCCACCTGCTACGGGGAAGGCAAGGCTGCCGGGGGCCGCGAGCTCGCGTCGAAGCACAGTCTCGATCTAGGCCATAGCTACTTCTATTCGGATAGTCACGAAGACCTGCCGCTGTTCGAGCTCGTGGGGCGGCCGCGTCCGCTCAACCCGAATCGCAAGTTGGCGCAGATCGCAAAGGAGAGGCAATGGCCGGTCCGTCGCTTCACCAGTCGCGGAACGCCGACGCTCGGTGACATCGCTCGAACCGGGCTACTCTATGCGAGCCTGGCGCCCTCGGTGGGTTTCGGCGTTGCGGCCGGCCTGCTCAACCGGTCGAAACGCGAAGCCGTCAACGTGATGGGATCCGTATGGGGCGATCTCGCCGCGTCGGCCGCGGGCATCGATCTTCGCGTGGACGGTCAGGAACACCTCTGGTCGCATCGTCCCGCAGTCTTCATCTTCAACCATCAAAGCGGGCTGGAGCTCGTGCTGATGCTCAAGCTTCTCCGTCGCGACTTCACGGGAATCGCCAAGGAGGAGCTTCGTCACAACCCGATCTTCGGGCCTCTGTTCAAAGCAGCCGGGGTCGTGTTCGTCGATCGTTCCGACACCGCCAAGGCCATTGCAGCGCTCGGCCCTGCGGTCGAAGCGCTTCGTCACGGCCGCTCGCTGATCATCGCCCCGGAAGGCACCCGTTCCACCACGCAATCGGTCGGTCGCTTCAAGAAAGGGGCCTTTCGCTTGGCAATGGATGCGGGCGTTCCGGTCGTGCCCGTGGTGTTTCGGAATGTGCTCGATGCCCTCCCGAAAGGCGCCGTCGTGGTGCGGCCAGCGGTCGTTGAAGCGGTTGTGCTGCCACCCATCGACACTTCTGGCTGGACACTTGATTGTCTCGACGACGAGATTCGCGAGATCCGTGAGCGCTACGTCGAGGTCCTCGGCGCGGCCTTGGCGCGCGGTCCTGGATAGAGCTGCGAGCCTGAGCGGCGAAGCGGGTGTGCCTGCCTGCTCACGCCGGTCGCCGCGCGAGGAAGAAGTAGCTCGGGGTGAAGATTCCCGTCTCGCCCCCGGCGATGAGGCCCTCGGCGGCTCGGCCGAGCATCAAGCTGACGTCCTTCGAACCCTTGGGCGCGATGCCCAATGTCTCGAGGCTGCCAATCGTGCGCCGGGCGATGCGCCGGCCGAGCCGCCCACGGCGAAGCCCCAGGAGGCTCGCGGTTTCGCCCCGCAACGGGAGGTACCAGGGGGTTTCCGGGTCGCTCAGGTTTGCCGTGTCGAAGCTATCGAGCACCTCGAATCCGCCCTTCTCGAGCGCATGGATTGTTTCCGGGATGCTCGCGATATCGGGGAGACCGTCCCCGATTTCGATTTCGCTCTTGATCTCTTGGTGGCGAGCGTCGTTCGGATCGAACTTCTCGGTCATGCACCACTCATAGCCCGCAAAGAGTGCGCCCGGCTTGAGCACGCGATTGACCTCTGCGAACGCCGCCGCCTTATCCGGCGCGTGGCACGTGGCCTCGATCGCGTATGCTGCATCGTAGAAGCGATCCGGCACGGCGAGCTCCATGAAATCGTCCTTGAAACCAGAGCACAGGTGCCCCAAGCCGGCCTTCTCGTTGTGGCTGCGCAGCTTCTCGAGCTGATAGTCGTTGTTGTTGACACCTTCGATCGAGGCGCCCGAGAAGCGGGCGATCGCGCGCATCGGGCCGCCCACACCACAGCCTAGATCGAGCGCCGTCATCCCGGGTCGTAGCCCCAATCGAAGCGCCACGTAATGTTCGGCGCGGGCGAGCGAGGCCTCGAAGGACTCGCTCTTGCTTCGCGCCGCGAAGTGAAAGGACTGCCCCCAGCCGTGCTCGTAGAAATCGGTGACCACGTCGTAGTAGCTGTTGATCATCTTGACGTACTGCGCCTTGCGAGCCTCAATGCCGCCCCCATTCGACTCGTCGAAGAAGCCCATGTACTCGCGGATCGTGTGTCCTACGCGATGGCGTTTCCGTGAGTCGGTGTAGAACGCCTTGACCGTTCGCGTTTGTGACATCGCTCGGGATTATCACGAACGTAGCGAACGCGAACGGCTATCGGGCCAGAGGTGCGCTCATTGGAGTGAACGGTCGTCGCCCCGCCGCGAGCAGCTGATAGTGGTCCTTTACATTGAGCAAACTCCGCATCGGTCTCCCCACCGCTCTGTGCTATACGCTGCCCGTGGACGATCTGATCCAGAAGGCTGCGACGCTCCAAGAGGCGCTTCCGTACATTCGGAGGTTTCACGGGGACGTCTTCGTCATCAAATACGGTGGCCATGCGATGGTGGACCCCGACCTTCGGGATAGCTTCGCGCGCGACGTCGTGTTGATGAAATACGTCGGGCTGCATCCCGTCGTAGTGCACGGGGGAGGGCCACAAATCGACGAGATGCTGAAATCGCTCGGGGTGGTTTCGGAGCGTCTTGATGGGCTTCGCGTCACCAACGAGCACACGATGGAAGTCGTGGAGATGGTCTTGGGAGGCAAGATCAATCAGCAGATCGTTTCGCTCATCGCCGGCCACGGTGGCCGGGCCGTGGGGCTCACCGGTAAAGACGACGCCTTTCTTCGCGGCACCAAGATCGACAAGATGAAGACGAAGAGCGGAACTTGGGTCGATCCAGGCCGCGTCGGCACCGTGACACAGGTCAATCCCGACGTCGTCCGGCGCTTGGTTGACGACGGTTTCATTCCGGTGATCGCCCCAATCGCGGTGGACGCCGACGGGAAGTCACTCAACGTGAACGCCGACACGGTGGCCGGCAAAGTCGCCGAAGCACTTCAGGCGCGGAAGTTCGTGATGCTCTCCGACATCGAAGGGGTCCGCGGCAAGAGTGGGAAAGTCGAGAGCTCTCTGAGCGCGTCGGAGATCGATGCCCTCAAGCTCGACGGGGTCATCGAAGGCGGCATGATCCCGAAGGTCGACTGCGCTTTGAGCGCGTTGGCCGGGGGGGTTCGCAAAGCGCACATCATCGACGGGCGCGTCCGTCACGCCGTGCTGCTAGAGATCTTCACCGACCAGGGCATCGGCACCGAGATCACGCGCTGAGCCGGCCGGACCAGGGTCGACGGCCCTCGGCAATGGTGGTATGCCCCGGGCTTCCTAAAAGGCAGACCATGAGCAGGCAGGATGACATGCTTCGCACGGCGAAAGAGGTTCAGCTCGGCAATTACGCACCCGCACCGTTCGTTCTGACGCACGGGCGCGGTCGTCGCGTGACTGACGCCTCCGGCCGCGAGTACCTGGACCTCTCGGGCGGAATCTCGGTCCTTTCCGTGGGGCACAGTCATCCGGCGCTCGTCGCAGCGATCGCGGAGCAGTCCGCTCGCCTGATGCACGTATCGAACGTGTTTTACAACGATCGTGCAATCGAGCTGGCCGAGGCGATTTGCGCGCGAACCCCGTTCGACAAGGTGTTCTTCTGCAACAGCGGCTCGGAGGCGAACGAGTCCTTGATGAAGCTTGCTCGACGCTACCACCACGATCGCGGTGACGTGAACAGGATCGAGTTCGTTTCGACCGTCAACAGCTTTCACGGTCGAACGATGGGCTCGTTGTCGTTGACCGGGCAGTCCAAGTATCACAAGGGCATGAAGCCCTTGGTGCAGGGCGTGCGCTTCGTCGAGTTCAACGACCTCGCTGCCCTCGACGCCGCCGTGACCGATCGAACTGCCGCGGTGATCTTCGAGCCCGTTCAAGCGGAGGGAGGGATCATCGTCGCCACCAAGGAGTTCACGCAAGGCGCGCGGCGCATTTGCGACGAGCGAGGTGCGCTCTTTTTTCTGGACGAGATACAAACCGGCTATGGTCGAACGGGTCGCTTCCTCGCGCAGGAGTGGTTCGATATCGTGCCGGATGCTTGCTCGCTGGCCAAAGGCATCGGTGGGGGTTTCCCACTGGGCGCGATGGCCGTGACGGAACGTCTCGCGCAAGGTCTGCCTCCGGGTAGCCATGCGAGCACGTTCGGCGGCAACCCGCTGGCCTGCGCTGCCGGGCTCGCCGTTCTGCGCATCATCGACGACGAAGGGTTGATCGAGAATGCGAGGCACCTCGGCGGCTATCTGAGCGAGCGACTGGTCGAAATGGACCAGCGTCTTCAGACCACCGCGGGCACGCGCGGCTTGGGCTTGCTGCAGGGCTTGGTGCTGGCCGACGAGGTCGACCCCAGTGCGACGATCGCTGCCCTTCATGGCGCGGGCTTGCTATTGACGCTTGCGGGAGGTCACGTGATCCGGATTTCGCCTGCGCTCAACGTGACCCGAGACGAGTTGGACGAAGGCCTTTCCATCCTCAACACCATTGTCGCTAATGCGCCGAGGAAGTCGTGACGCGCCACTTCTTGACCGTTTCCGACCTCAGTCGGGACGAGCTTCTCGGCGTGCTCGATCGCGCGGACGAGCTCAAGGCCCTCCGAGGCACGCCTGAGCATCCGCAGTCGTTGCGGGGAAAGTCCGTCGCCGTCGTGTTCGAGAAGGCATCGACGCGGACGCGTCTCTCGTTTGAGGTAGGCATTCACGAGCTCGGCGCGCAACCGGTGACGCTGATCTCCAAGGATACGCAGCTCGGGCGGGGCGAACCCATCGAAGATACCGCGCGCATGTTGAGCCGCTACGTCCACGGCGTGGTGTATCGAACGTTCGGGCACGACCGATTGGAGGCACTTGCGCGTCACGCGAGCATTCCCGTGGTCAATGGGCTGTCCGACAGGTTTCATCCGGTGCAACTGCTCGCGGACCTGATGACCATCCGCCAGAATTTCGGTCCCTCGCTTCGGGGTCTACGCGTTGCCTGGGTGGGCGACGGCAACAACATGGCGCACTCGTGGATCGAGTCTGCGGCGGTCGCGGGGTTCGAGCTCGTACTCGCATGTCCCGTGGGGTACCGGCCAGATGAGCAGGTGTTGACCGGTGCGTGGGAGCGGGGTGCCACCGTTCGGGTCGTCGAACGGCCCGAGGAAGCCGTGGATGGCGTCTCCGTGGTCACCACGGATGTCTGGGCGAGCATGGGCCAGGAAGATGAGGCTAAGCAGCGGCAACGCGCGTTCTCGGGTTTCATCGTCGACGAGGCCGCCATGAAGCGCGCGGCTGCCGATGCCATCTTTCTACACTGCCTGCCCGCGCATCGCGGCGAAGAAGTGAGCGCCTCGGTGATCGACGGCCCGCAGTCCCGGGTTTGGGACGAGGCGGAGAACCGGCTACACACCCAGAAGGCTCTACTGGAATGGCTCATCCGCTGAGCCCGGTGAAGTGGATGACGTTACAGGGGTCGCGCTAGACTGTGACGATGGGGGGCAGCTAGGCAGTCGATGTCGGAGGAGAAGATCCCACGACAGGTCGAAGGCGCGGACATTCGGACGGTCCAGATGAGCGCGCAGGAGGCGTTCATCCACTCGTGCATCGATGGCGTCTTGAATGTGGACGACATCGCCGACCTGACCGTGTTGGCCCCGGCGGAGGTGCTCGAGTCGATTGAACGGTTGGTTTCCTTGAAGGCGGTCGAGTGGGTCGTGCCCAAGGCGTCGAGCGCTCCACCTCAAAGCGAGTTGCTCGAGGACGTCGACATCGATGAGGCGCTCCAGGAGCGGATCCTCGAGACATTTCGGCGGGCCGACAAGACCAACCACTACGAGCTGCTCGGGGTTTCGATGGACGCGGACCGCGCAGAGATTCGCAAAGCGTACTTCAGCCTTTCCAAAGTGTTTCACCCGGATGCCCACTACGGAAAGCACCTCGGTTCGTTTCAGGCGAAGATGGAGGTGATCTTTCGCAAGATGACCGATGCGTACGAGGCGCTCGGCCGCGAGAAAAAGCGAGAGGCCTACGATCGGTATCTCAAACAGAGCATTGCGGTGTCTGCGGCGGAGCAGCAGATCGGTCGCGTCGAAGAGCGGGCCCAAGCCATCTCCAAGGCGCTCAGCAAAGCGCCGGTCGCCGAGCGCCAAGCGCAGGCCGCCGCGGACCCGGCACCGCCCCGCCAATGGCGTTCAACTGCCTCCCCTTCTCAAGCCGCTCCGACCATCATGCCGGGGAGCCCCGAGTATGAGCGGATGCAGCGCAAGCGCGAGCTCTTGGAGCGAAAGCTCGGCGGCCGCTCGCAACGTCCCCGCAGGGCGAGCCAGCCGGTGCGCGCGATGCCCGCACCCAGCACGCGCGTCGGCCAAAAGACCGCGCTCCGGGACTTGACCCGGTCGCTCAAAGAGACCGCCGTCCTCACCGGAGGCGTCGACCGAGCGGAGCATCACATCGAGAATGCCCGCATAGCCGAGGCCGAGGGAGATCTTGCGGCAGCGGCCGCGGCGTTGCGCATGGCGATTGCGCTCGACGGCAAGCGAACGGACGCTCAGGAACAGTACAAGCGTGTGAACTCGCACCTGCGCTTTCAGCTCCTCGACATCCATCGGGATCAGGCGAAGTACGAGGAGGAGAACAACCTGTGGGCCGCCGCGAGCATTTCCTGGGCGAAGGTGACCGAGGCCGCGCCGGACGATCCAATGGCCCCGCGGCGGGCGGCGAAAGCTTTGATGGCTGCGGGCGGTGACCTGCGAAAAGCACGCGATTTCGCCCTCAGGAGCCTCGAGCTCGAGCCCGATTCACTCGATACGAGGCTCTTGTTGGCCCGGATCTACATAGGCGCGGGAATGGACCACAGCGCTGTAAAAGAGCTCGACGAGGCTGCAAAGCTGGACCCAGGGCACGAGATGGTGAAAAATCTGAGGAAGCAGCTCGGGGGATGATGTGAGCAACGCATCTGAGCGCTTGGAAGTTGGGGCATGGAAAGAGTCATCGGTATTGACCTAGGAACCTTCAATTCGTGCGTCGCCGTGGTCGAGAACGGGACGCCCGTGGTCATCGCCAACAGAGGGGGATACAAGGTCACCCCGTCGATGGTGGCCGTCACCGAGGGGGGTAAGCGTCTGGTCGGCCACATCGCCAAGAGGCAGGCCGTCACCAACGCCGAGAACACGGTGTTCGCCGCGAAACGCCTCATCGGCCGCAAGTGGGACACGCCACAGGTCAAGAATGCGATTCAGACCTGCCCATTCCACATCGTGGAGGGCCCGCACGGCGATTGCCGAATCAGGATGCGGGACAAAGTCTACAGCATCCCCGAAGTCAGCGCGATGGTGCTCCAAGAGATGAAGATGGTCGCGGAGGACTACCTCGGCGAGGAGGTGCACAAGGTCGTCGTGACAGTGCCCGCCTACTTCAACGACAACCAGCGCCAGGCCACCAAGGACGCCGGAGCCATCGCTGGGCTCGACGTCATTCGGATCATCAACGAGCCGACCTCGGCAGCGCTCGCGTACGGCTTCGGCAAGAACATCGATCGCACCGTGGCGGTTTTTGACCTCGGAGGGGGTACGTTCGACATTTCGATCTTGGAGATCGCTAGCTCGGGCGTGTTCAAGGTGATCAGCACGGCTGGCGATACGTTCCTCGGTGGTGAGGATTTCGACCAGCGCGTCATCGATTGGCTCGTCGAAGGCTTCCAGCACGAGCACGGGATCGACCTCCGGCAGGACCGCATGGCGCTACAACGCCTCAAAGACGCAGCCGAGAAGGCTAAGTGCGAGCTTTCAGCGGTGGCCGAGACCGAGGTGAACCTGCCCTTCATCATTTCGAGCGCCCGCAACGAGGCGCTGCATCTTCAGCGATTGCTCACGCGGGCCACGCTCGAGGAGCTGACGGCTGACCTGATCGACCGGACGATCCAGATTTGTGAGCTCACGCTCTCGGAAGCGGGCCTCCAGAAAGACGAGCTCGAAGACATCATTCTAGTGGGCGGCATGACGCGCATGCCCAAGGTTCAGGAGCGAGTCAGCAAGTTCTTCCAGCGAGACCCCTGCAAGGGCGTCCATCCCGACGAGGTGGTCGGGCTCGGTGCTTCGATTCAGGGCGCTGCGCTCGTCGACGACTCGCCGGAGCTCGACATGGTTCTGCTCGACGTCACGCCGCATACCCTCGGCATCATGGTCGTGGGCGGGTACTTCGAGGAGCTGATTCCTCAGAATACCACCGTTCCGACGTCTCGCAGCAAGCCCTTTACCACGGTCCGCGACAATCAAACCGCCGTGAAGATTCTCGTCCTGCAGGGTGAGTCGCGGCGCGCTGAAGACAACGAGCTTTTGGGCGAGTTCATCTTGACCGGCCTTCGGCGAGCGCCGGCTGGCCAGGTCGAGGTTGAGGTGACCTTCGAGATCAACGCCGATGGCATCGTCAGCGTCCACGCCAAGGATGTCGAGACCGGCAAAGAGCAATCGATCACCGTCACGGCGACCAGCGGTCTCACCGAGGACGAGATCGACGAGATGATGGTCGACGCTTCTGACTTCGCGGTGACGCGGCGGCAAGACGAGGCCTCCGAGAAAGTCCGGCAGGAGGCCGAAACGATCATCGCCGAGATCGAGCGTCTCTTCCCGGAGGTCGAGTCGATCGTGGCGGGCAGCGACTTTGGGCGCGATGCCATCGACAAGGCGAGGGGCGTCGTCGACAGGGCGCGCACTCTGCTGGAACGGGGCGACATCAGTGGGCTGCAGGACGAGCTCGAATCACTGGGCCGGACTCAACGCATGTTCAAGGGCGTGGTCGGCAAGTCGGCTTGACGGATGAGCCCGGGTGGACGCGACGCGAGCGAGCCCGACTTCCCGAGCGTGCTCGGCGCCGACGGTAGGATCGACCTGACAGGGGGGCTCGGGCGCGAACGCGACGACGAACGGCCAACGGGCCGTCCCTCGGGCGATGCTTGGCTGGTCGACCGTGATCGGCGCAGCTTACCACCGGCCGCACCGGCTCCGGTGCAGGCGCCCCGCGCGCTGAGCTCGGCGGACATCCATCGCGAGATCGCGGATCACTTTGCGCTCGGGAACTTCGCGGCCGCGCTGCATGCTGCGGAGCTTCAACTCGGATTGGACCCGGACGACATGGGTGCGCAACAGTACGCCCACGAGAGCCGGGCCCGTCTAGAAACGAGGTACACCACTCGCATCGGTTCGCTCGAGTACGTGTTCAACGTCGCCGTCCCGACCGCGCAGGTGAAGTGGCTCGGACTGGATCCCCAGGCCGCTTTCCTTCTGTCGCTCGTCGACGGACAGACGACCGTCGCCGAGGTCCTCGACCTCTGTCACATGGGCAGGCTGGAGGGGCTGCGCGTGTTTACCGAGCTACTTGAAGCCAGGGCCATCATTCGGGTTGGCTGACGGTGCGCCCGCTTGCACCGGGTCTGCGGACCACTACCATCCCGGCCCATGGTTGCACCCCCCAAGAAGATCGTGCTCGCCTATAGTGGTGGCCTCGACACGTCGGTTATTTTGGCCTGGCTCAAAGAGACATACGGCGCCGAAGTGATCGCGTTTTGCGCGGACGTCGGGCAGGGTGAGGAGCTCGGTGGTCTAGAGGACAAAGCCCGCGCAACAGGTGCTTCGAAGTGCATCATCGCGGACCTCAAGGAAGAGTTTGCTCGCGACTTCTGCTTTCCCATGCTTCGGGCGAACGCCGTCTACGAAGGAGACTACCTTCTTGGAACCTCCATCGCTCGTCCCGTGATCGCCAAGGCCATGATGGAAGTGGCGCGTCAGGAAGGCGCCGATGCGATTGCGCACGGAGCGACGGGGAAGGGCAACGACCAGGTCCGCTTCGAGCTCACCGCCATGGCCATCGACCCCCGCATCCAGGTCATCGCGCCGTGGAGGACCTGGACTCTCCGTTCACGAACGGACTGCATCGAGTATTGCAAACAGAGGAAGATTCCGATCGAAGTCACTGCAGAGAAGCCGTATTCGATGGACGCGAACCTGTTTCACATCAGCTACGAAGGTGGCGTGCTCGAGGACACTTGGAACGAGCCGCACAAAGACATGTTCCGTTGGACCACGGATCCTCAGGACGCACCGGATACGCCCGAGTACGTGGTCATCGGATACGAGAGAGGCAACCCGATTAGCGTCGACGGCGAGCGGCTTTCACCAGCGGCGCTCATCGAACGGCTGAACGAGCGTGGCTCCAAGCACGGCGTAGGCCGTGTTGACCTGGTCGAGAACCGCTTCGTCGGAATGAAGTCGCGCGGTGTGTATGAGACTCCAGGCGGGACGATCCTTCACCGAGCGCATCGCGCGGTGGAGTCGATTACCGTCGACAGGGAGGTGTTGCGAATTCGCGACGGCCTTATCCCAGAGTAT
>JBAVOF010000703.1:0-7743 GCA_049691835.1 Polyangiales bacterium | reverse complement strand
GCCACTGCGTACGTCTGCCACCGCTTCCTGTGCCAGGCGCCGGTGACGGATCCACGAGAGCTCGCAAGGCAGCTCGCTACGGCGACGGGGGCTCGTCGATGACGATCGGATTTCGGGCGGGGACCTTCGGCGTGCCCGTCGGCGCCGACGGTTCTTGCGGGAATTCGGGCACCGTCCAGTCGATGCCATCGTCCGCCTCGAGCGCGAGCTTGGTCTCTGACGCCGTCGCTGACGACGACACGGTCTCTGTCACTGGCGCCGCCACGGTCTTTGGCACTGTGCGTGCACCTCGTGACCGACGCCGAGCCTTGGTCTGATTGGGACTGTCCACCTTTGGCTCGTTCTCGGCGACCTTCTCGACCTCGGCCACCGGCTCATCCGGCATTGCTTCTTCCACCCTCGGAGGCTCGGTCAGAGGAACGTCGCTTGAGACTTCCGCGAGCGCCGGGGCCTCTTCGGGAGCCGCCGGCGCAGGTTTCACCGCCTCGACTTCCGGAACCGCAATCGTTGCGCTGGGCGACTGCTGCGACCACCAGGTTCCGACCACTACTCCGAGTGAGATCAGAGTCAGGAGTCCAAGCGAAGCCCAGAGCCACCCCCGCCCGCGCCGCTTCGGTCCCGACGTCACAGCAAGGTCGTGCGAAGTGGTTCCGAACGGCCTGGGTGCAGAGGAAAGCAGCGCTTCTTCGTCGGGGTCGCGATCGACCGCCACGCGTTGCGTATCAGCAAATGGCGACGGCGAGGTCGGGGGCGGGCTCGATCCGAGAAGCTCGGCGAGGTACGAGCCAGGGGCCGCCAAGTCGTCTCCCCAAATCGTTCCGAGCAGAAACGCACGTGCATCGGCCAGCAAGCCAGCCCGACCCGCCGCCTCAGAAAGGGCGTCCAAGAACTCCGCAAGCGTTTGCTGACGCGCCCCCGGATCCTTGCTGAGCGACCGCATCACGACGCGCGCGAGCGCATCGGGAACCGCTGCACCCTGCCCCTTGGTCTGCAGGGGCGGCGGGGCCTGATGGACGTGCTGCATCAAGACCGCACCCGCCGTCTTCCCTTCGAACGGAAGCTCACCTGTCAGCAGTTGGTACGTCAGAACTCCGAGCGAATAGATGTCGCTGCGCTGGTCGGTCTCTTCTCCTGTGGCGGCTTCCGGCGAGATGTAGGTCGCCGTTCCAAATACACGCCCGGTCTGCGTCGTTGCCGGCCCAACGCCCCCGTCCTGCAAGACACGGGCGATCCCAAAATCGACGAGCTTCACGAAGTCGTTGTCTCTGCCTCGCCGAACCAAGTAGACGTTCTCGGGTTTGATGTCACGGTGCACGACGCCCGCGGCATGCACCGCGCCGAGGCCCGCGCAGAGCTTCATCACCATGATGAGCGCACGTTCGAGCGTGGGCGGGCCGTGTTCGTCGAGCTCGTCGGCAAGCGACCTCCCCTCGAGCAACTCCATCACGATGTAGAGTCGTCCGTCGCTCAGGCGACCAGAAAGAAAGACGCGAACCAAGTTGGGATGGTCGAGCGAGATCGCAAGCCGGGCTTCGCGCTCGAACCGAAACACCGCCTGCTCGTCGCGTGCCAGCTCGGGTCGCAGCACCTTGATTGCCACGTCACGATCCACGGTCGTCTGGCGGGCTCGATACACCGTCCCCATTCCACCGGTACCGATCTGCGCATCGATGCGAAACTGCTCGAGCAACACCTTGCCCAACAACGGGTCCGCGATTTCGTCGTCGGTCACAAGCCGGCTTCCGTCGTGCGGACAGTACTCGGCGCGGCTCGCGAACTTCGCACCGCAGCGAAGGCAGATCTTCCGCATGTCGGTAAGCTTCCCTAGAGGCTCTCGGGCCCTAGCATCTGGCAGTGGGTAGTACAATTCCCCCTATGACGCAGGTTTGGCTGCTAGCTTCAGTTTGCTATGGTCTTTTCGGTCCAACGCAGATCGAGTGGAGGCTCCGCGGTGGGCGTTCTGAAGTCATGCGAATAGTGGGAGGTCGGCTTTCGGGACGCAGGTTTGGCGCGCCCGGCGGGCGGGCCACGAGGCCAACATCGGACCGCGTGCGAGAGGCAATCGCTTCGGCGCTCCAATCCCGGGGTGGGTTCGATGATGCGCGCGTGCTGGATTTGTTCGCCGGTACGGGGGCGTTCAGCTTCGAGGCGCTGTCCCGAGGCGCATCAAATGCGGTGCTCGTGGACCTGGACGCTCGCGCCATCGGGCAGGTCGTCCAAAGCGCTAGGGAGCTGGGGCTCAGCGCGCAAACGCGCACCCTGCGGGTGAACCTTCTGGGTGAACCCACCGGTGCCATTCGCAAGATCCCTGCGATGGAGCAGGGCTTCACGTTGCTGTTCGCCGACGCCCCCTACGCGGAGATCGACGCGGTTCCGCCGCTGCTGGAGGCTCTGATCGCTTCGGCGCGGCTAACGCCAGGCGCCCTGGTCGTGATCGAGCACCCAGCGTCCCACGACTGGACCTGGCCAAATGGACTCGCGTCGATCGCGGACTACCGCTATGGTCAGACCGGCATTAGCCTAGGCGTCTACGCACCCGAGAAAGGCACGCAGTGAGAGGCATCGCCGTCTATCCCGGGTCGTTCGACCCGATCACCAAGGGACACACCGCAATTCTGCAGAGCGGCTTGGTCGCATTCGAGAAGATCATCGTCGCGGTTCTCAACAACGACTCCAAGGCGCCTCTATTCAGCGTGGCGGAACGAATGGACATGATCCGGGAATCCGCCGCCGACATGGGCGCGGATCCGACTCGGATCGAGGTCGATAGCTTCGACGGCTTGTTGGTGAGCTATGCGCATCGCAGGAACGCTCGTGTGATCCTCCGAGGTCTGCGCGCGGTGGCTGATTTCGAGTACGAGCTGCAAATGGCGAATATGAACCGTCACCTCAACCCGGAGGTCGAAACGGTGTTCATCATGGCCAACGACGCCTACTTCTACGTGGCGTCGAACCTCGTCAAAGAGGTCGCGAGGCTTGGCGGCAACGTGGCGAGCCTTGTGCCCGCGCCTGTCCTGCCGAGGCTGCTCGCCAAGTTCGACAAGTAAACCGGCTGACCTACGAGGCCCTCCTGCGCGAGCCGACGCAGCTCTGGTAAGGCGCCGAGAGATACTTTCCCAAGCTGCAGCTCACCGAGGTCGACTTCTCTTCGAGCAACCGCACGGCGTACGCGGAGCCAGCAAGTCAAATAGACTGCATCGCGCGCAACGCCGCCCGCGCGAAAAGCTCGCTCGCACAGTGTCACGGCGCAGGCCGCGCTAAACTCGTGCTCACTAGCCAGATTTCGCGCGGCGTCGCCGAAGGACACGCCCGCATGCATCGCGTGAGTGGCGAGCAAACGGCCCGCCAACGTCCGCTGACGATACGAGTCGAGCAGCCCTGCCAGCTCTTCCAAGTAGATCGCTACGCCTTCCTGATCGCCGTAGGAGCCGGCCGTGCCCACTGCAAGCACGCCCAGGGTCTGTGTTCGACCATTGAAGGCGGAGACCAAGTGCCCGTAGACCTCATGCGTGGCGAGACGGCGTGCCTCCAGGGCGCCGAAATACCGATCTGCGATGAACACGGTGCGCTCACCAACTGCGGCGTTTGCGATCAGATGCGGGTCGACGCGCACGGCGATGTGGAGCCCGACGTGCTTTGCGTAGTCGAGCATCAGATCACGCAAGTTGACGCCCATGTTAGACGCGGCCGGTATCGTCTTCGGTTCCAGCCCCGCGGGTGTATGCGCCAGAATTTCATGTGCCGCGTCGAGAACGGTGCGATCTTCGTCGGGGAACAGAGGCTCGCTGCCGGTTCCGAAGAGGCGCGCAGCCATCGGACGCACTTGCTTGCCGTGACCTAGGGACTCCAGCAACAGCAGCTCGGTTTCGAGCTCCTCGAGCCGGGGCAAGTACAAGGCCGATGCCTCGGAGTCCGCCGCAAGCTCTCTGGCGCGCTGAAGCTCCCGCCAAACGCTCCTTTCGACGGAGACGGGTTGCCATTCCCATCGTGGTTTGGCGTGCTCTGCCCGCGCCACGCAGTCGGTGAGCCGTTGCCGCTCGGCCGGATCACTGTGAGTCGTCGAACCCACGAGAGACCGCGCCGTTTGGTGCAGACGGCGCAACGCGACGTCAAGCTCGGCTCTGAGCCGGGCATGATGGCGGTCAGAGAAGCTGCGTGGCGCGCTCTGCGAGCTCACTCCGCTCACCTTTCGAGAGTGTTACGTGGGCGCCTATGTTCTCGTTCTGAAAACGCTGCGCGACTACAGTGAGACCATTGCTCGCGGCATCCACGTAGGGATTGTCGATCTGGTAAGGATCACCGGTGAGGACGATTTTGGTGTCCGCTCCGCAACGAGTGATCACCGTCTTGACCTGATGCGGCGTGAGGTTCTGGGCCTCGTCGACGACGAGAAACTGATTGGGAAGAGAGCGGCCACGAATGTAGGTTAGCGGTTCGACTTGAATGACGCCCGATGAAACCAACTCGTCGTAGTTGCGATACTCGGACATGCGTCCACGGCCGCTGCTGAAAATGTACTCGAGATTGTCGAAGATCGGCTGCATCCAAGGGTTGAGCTTTTCTTCGACCGTTCCCGGTAGATACCCCATGTCGCGGCCCATGGGAAAAATAGGACGGGAAACCAGCATTCGACTGTAGGCAGCGTCCTGGACAACGGACTGCAGACCCGCCGCAATGGCGAGCAGCGTCTTGCCGGTGCCGGCTTTTCCGACGAGCGTTACCAGATGGATGTCGGGCGAGAGCAGCATGTCGAGGGCGAAGTACTGCTCGAGGTTTCGTGGTCGAACACGCCAGACCCCGTCCCTCCCGACACGCAGAGCAATGATGGATCCGCTCTTTGGATCGAAGCGACCGAGTGCCGTGTGTCTTGGTTTGTCCCGCTCGCGCAGCACGATGCCCGCGTTGGGGTAGACTTCGACACCCAGCACGCTGGGCTCGACCGGCTCGCGTTTCGCCAATTGGTCGACGACATCGCCATCGACGTCAGCGGTGATGATGCCCGAGTAAAGCTCGTCGATCGAAACCCGGCCGCCTTCGTACGTTTCGGCCCTGAGCCCGAGCGCGTCCGCGCGAATGCGGAGATTCGTATCCATCGTGACGAAAACGAGCGGCTGACTGGGGTTCTCATCTCTGAGGTCGAGTGCCATCTGCAAGATGAAACGATCCATCTCGCCGGGCCCGCGGGCACGCTTGGGCATGCTTTGAGGGACGGCCACGCGAAGCTCACCACCGGTATTCGCGAGTGGAACGCCCTGATCGAGGGTGTGACCGTTCTGGGTGCGAAGTTCATCTAGAATGCGCGAAAGATGCCGAGCGTTCTGCCCCAACTCGCTCAACTCCTTCTTGAACTGGTCGACCTCTTCGATGACGAAAATCGGTAGAACGACCGCGTTGTCTTCGAATTTGTAGACCGCTAACGGGTCGTGAAGGACCACATTGGTGTCCAAGACGTAGGTCTTCTTCACGCCAGCGGACGCTAGCACGCTTTGGTGCACGCAGTACCGAGAAACGAAAACGGGGTATAGTCCGGTAGCGAGAAGTTCATGGTTGAGGAACTGAGTTACCAGAGCCTCGCGATCCTCGCGGCAGCCGGGATGCTAGCGACGGTCGTCAACGTAGTGGCCGGCGGCGGCGGGATGATCGTGCTGCCTGCGTTGATGGCGCTAGGACTGCCGGCGGACGTGGCGAACGGCACTTACCGGCTTGGCGTCGTGACCCAGAGTCTCGCCGGAACCACGGCGATGGCACGAGCAGGGAAGCTCCACACGCAATCGATTGTTCCAATTCTGATCCCCACACTACTTGGGGCCACGGTAGGCGCGCTGCTGGCCACCCGGGTCCCATCCCAGGTGCTCAAACCCATCATGCTCGCAACGATGATTCTCATGGCGGCGCTCATCGCTTTTCGAAAGCAGACCCTGATCCCGGTCGAGGGACCGATACAGACTCTACGAGAAGCGCCGCGAGCCTGCCTGGGACTCTTCTTTGCGGGGGTGTACGGCGGTTTTATCCAAGCAGGCGTCGGTTTTCTGTTGCTAGGTGTTCTCGTTGGAACACTGCGTCACGACTTGATCAGCGGGAACGCGCTGAAGTTGGTGATCACCCTCGCATTTGGCACAGTCTCCCTCGGGATCTTCGTGTGGGCGGGTTTGGTGTCTTGGACACCGGCAATCGTGCTCGCCGTGGCGTCAATCGTCGGCGCCCAACTCGGGGTACGCGTGATGCTGAAGGTTCCTACGACGGGCCTGAGATGGTTTGTGTTTGTATGTGTTGTCGCCACATGCATTGCCGCCTGGCTTCGATAGTTAACATGGATCGTCGTTGGTGATATCCTGATCGCTGAGGAGGACTTCGAAAATGGGGGAAATGGTCAAGCAGATAGCTGCCCTGCAGGACTACGAACGCTACCAGAATCTACACTGGGAGGGTTCCTTCGAAGATTACCTTCAGATTGTCAGGGACAAACCACAGGTTACGCGCAATGCGTTTCAACGTCTCTACGACATGGTCGTCTCGTACGGCGAAGAAGAGTACATCGACAACAAGAAGAAGCTGATCCGCTATCCGTTCTTCAAGGATCCAATCGAAAACGGAAAGGATGCGATCTTCGGATTGGACATCCCCCTGATGCGTTTGGTGCACGTCTTACACGCCGCCGCGCAAGGGTATGGGCCCGAGAAGCGCATCATCTTGCTGCACGGCCCGGTAGGGTCGTCCAAGAGCACCATCGCGCGTCTGCTGAAGAAAGGTCTGGAGCGGTACTCCCGAACAGCCGAGGGGGCTCTGTACACCTACGAGTGGACCAACTTGCATCAGACCGGCCTTGCGGGTGGTGACGATGTGTTCCCTTGCCCGATGCACGACGAACCACTTCGTTTGATTCCTTCTGAATGGCGAGAGCAGGCGGTACAAGAGCTTCGGCTCGGAGACGATCGGAGGCGCGTGCAGGTGCGTGGAGAGCTCAACCCCGCATGCCGATTCATCTTCCGAAGCCTGCTCGAGCGCTACGACGGCGACTGGTCCAAGGTGATGACCAACCACATCAAGGTGCGTCGCCTGATCCTGAGCGAGCAGGATCGGGTGGGTATAGGCACGTTTCAACCCAAGGATGAGAAGAACCAGGATTCGACGGAGCTCACCGGAGACATAAACTATCGGAAGATCGCCGAATACGGCTCCGATTCAGACCCACGAGCCTTCAACTTCGACGGCGAGTTCAACATCGCAAACCGAGGTGTGGTCGAATTCGTGGAGGTCTTGAAGCTCGACGTCGCCTTCCTCTACGACCTGCTCGGAGCAACCCAAGAGCACAAGATCAAGCCGAAGAAGTTTGCTCAGACCGACATCGACGAGGTGATCATCGGGCACACGAACGAAGCGGAGTACAAGAAGCTCATCAACAACGAGTTCATGGAAGCGCTTCGAGATCGTACGATCAAAATCGACATTCCGTACATCACGAAGATGAGCGAGGAGATCAAAATCTACCAAAAGGACTTCAGCTCTCTTCGTCTGCGCGGCAAGCATGTAGCGCCGCATACGCTGGAGGTGGCCGCGATGTGGGCCGTGCTGAGCCGTCTCGAAGAGCCGAAGAAGCATCAGCTCTCGCTGCTTCAGAAGCTAAAGCTGTACGATGGCAAAATCCTTCCCGGTTACACGCAAGACAACGTGAAGGAGCTCCGCAAGGAAGCTAATCGGGAGGGTCTGGAGGGCATGTCGCCTCGATACGTGCAGGATAAAATC
>JBAVOF010000702.1:0-1970 GCA_049691835.1 Polyangiales bacterium | reverse complement strand
CTCGACGCGATCGACATCATGGAAGACGCGATTCGCTTCCTGCAAGACAAGGCCAAAGCGCCCGGAGAGCGGGCGAGGGCGCAGTTCCAAGAGGAACGGGTTCGCGAGCTTCTGGACCTCGCGCGCTTCGGAAAGCAGTTGCTCGACGCGCTCGTCAAGGATGCGAAGGTCGATGGCAGTCCGTTGATGAGCGTGCTCCTCGGCAGCTCAGACAGACGTTGAGCTCGGCTCGCGTCACTCGGGGAAGCGTCTTCTATCGCCCCGCATGGGCGCTTTCGGACAGCCCCGAACGGAGCGTCGGCGCCTAGGCCTGGGCCACAAATTCGTGCCGGCGTTCACGTGGGTGTTGAAGCGCCCGCGCCAAGAACGCGAGCTGCTCGCGCCAGCATCGACGCGCTTGGCGTCGCCACATCAACGCGTGAAAAGCGTGCAGCTCGCCCTCGTAGTAGCGTGCTTCGCATTCGACGCCCATCGACTTGAGCGCGCGGTCGAGGCGCCGCGTGTCCTCGAGCAGCGGGTCGCGAGTCCCGATCGGAACGAAGAAACCCGGCAGAGGCCGGTCAGGCCGCTCGCGACGCTCGAAGACGTGCAGCGGATCGGCCAGATCGAGCTCGCCCGGCGCCCGGTCGTGGAGCGTACCGACGTATGCCTCGTTCATGCCCTCGAGAATGTCGTTGACCCAACGGGGCAGCCGGCGCTTGCGGTTCAAGCGCCCGGGGTTGGTGACCTGGAGCGGCGCGCAGGCCGGGACCACAGCCGTCGGAACCAGGCCTGTTGCGAATGCGCGTTGTGCGAACGGCTCGGGCCTGCGGTAGCAACAGCAGATCGTGAGCGCGGTCGTGAGATTTCCGCCAGCGGACTCTCCGGCGAACACGAGACGGCTCAGGTCACCTCCATAGCCTTCGGCGTTGGCATCGATCCATTCGAGCGCGGCGCAGACGTCGGACACCGCGGCGGGATATGGGTTTTGGGGCGCCAAACGGTAGTCGACGTTGAACACCAGGTATCCTGCGCGCGCGAAGGCAAGCGCCATGAGCCAGTGTGTATTCTTCGACAGAAGGCTGAAACCGCCGCCGTGCATGTACATCACGATGGGCAGGGCGCCGCTGCGGTTGGCAGGTCGGTAGATGTCGAGCCTGTGTCGCGGGTTACCGGTCCGGAGGTATTCGACGTCCCTGATGACTTGCACACCGTGCTTTGCGGGGTTTGCCTGTGGGTGCAGCCGGCCGAGACGGGAGAGGCTTCCGACCAAACCCTCGCCCAGGATGCCGTGGAGTTGGCGCCGAAATCGTTTTCTGGTCCGTTCTAGACAGGAAGATTCACCGGACATGTCGAGTGGATTCTATCACGGTCCCTCGAAAGCCAAGTGTTTCGGCGATTCTGCGGTTTTTTTGCATGCCGTGCCGCCCTCGACGTATTTCCTCGTGATGGCTCGCACCGCGTTCGGAACGACGTTTCTCGCTCTCGCGGCGGCGACGCCCGGCTTGCTCTCGCCAGTGGCCGCGCATGCCGGCTCCTTCGGCCGCCCGATCGATGCGTTCGTGGTGCGCGAAGAGATCAGCAAGGGGCTGCCCCAGATCAATCGCTGCTACGAGTCCGCGCTTCGTTACGAGCCCGCACTGACCGGCAAAGTCTCCGTGCGATTTGCAGTCGTCCGCAACGGTGACGTCCGAGGCGTGGAGATCTTGGAGAACACCACCGGCAACGACCACGTGGAGCGCTGCGTAGCCCGAGTCGTCGGCGCGACCCGCTTTCCGAGCCGTCGAACAGGTAAGAGCCTCCGCTTCACGTTCCCATTCGTTTTCGCTCCGCAGGATTCCCCGTAGAGCGCGGAGTCCAAAAAGTTTACATAATATAGGTTCTGCGCAATTGGGCTGTAAGTGTACGTTCGGGCGCATGGGTAACAGGCTCATTCTCTAAGTCGTTTGGGTTGCGGGAGTTTGGTCATTGATCTCTTGGGCCGGCGAGCC
>JBAVOF010000701.1:0-9291 GCA_049691835.1 Polyangiales bacterium | reverse complement strand
CCTTGGTGTCCGGCGTCTGCGCGATCGGCCGACTGGGGTCGGTCGCTTCCCGAATCCCGGGGCGACGATTGAGATCCGCGCGATAGTCCACCGGTCGCTGATAGGGCGTGATCGGCAGCGACTTCTGAACCCTTACCCAGCGCTCCCAATCGCGGCCCATCCGGACCCTCTTGAGTGCTTCCGGAATCCACCAGATGAATGCACCCTTCACTGTACCGTCCCGCGCGATCGCAAGCTCCGACACGCGGGCGTCGCCCCCTGCCGCCGCTTTCAGCTCGCTCCACCGAAACGTGCGTCCCGTCGTCGGTGGTACCCTTCCAAGGCCGAGCTCACGGTCCAAATAGTAAGCCGCAACCTCCGAGTACCAATGCGCTGCCGAGAACGTCTGTTCGGGTTTGAAGTAACCACGCGTCCCGTCGGCGAGGAGGATCTTGAATGCGAGGCTTCGCCCTCCCTGGCCCTTCGTCGCTGCGCTGATCCCCGAGGTCCGCAGGGATTCGATCGCCGCTGCATCGGGTTGGCCCAGAAAAGCGTCGGCTTGGCGTTGCGACGAACCGGGCGAGGCGGAAAACACGGCCAAGAGGGCCAGAATCGCGGCGATACGCTGCACCTGCGAGATCGTACTGCCCCCTGCTCGCATCTCCGAAGTTTCACGCGGGCCCGAGGCCGATCAAATCGACCTCTTGGCCAATCGATTGAGACCTGGCCTTATCGTAGATCGCTCGCGCCAGGGACACGTCCTGGATCGCCAGCCCGGTCGAATCGAAGACGGTCGTGCTGGCCAAGTCCGGCTTCGGCAGCACGCCCGCAACCACTTCGCCCAGAGTGCCCGCGATCTCGTCGAGCGAGAACTCGCCTTCGGAAAAGGGTACGTTGATCTCACCGCTCGCCGTCGCTTGATGGATGTCATCGATGTACACGGCCGCCCGTTTCAGCAAATCGGTTGCGAGCTCTCGTTTGCCCGGAGCATCGGCACCCATCGCGTTGACGTGCGCCCCAGGCCGAATCCACTCGGCACGTACCAAGGGCGTGCGGGACGGGGTCGCGGTGCAGACGATGTCCGCGCCCGCCGCTTCGTCCAGGCTGACGAGTCGTGCACCCACACGGTCCGCAAAGCGTTGCGCGGCGGCTGGGTCGCGATCGTATGCAAGGCTCTCGAACCCGTCGAACACGACACGGTGCGTGCCGTGCAGCGTGTAGGCCTGGGCCCCGCAACCGATGAAACCCACTGACTTCGGCGCTTTTTGGGCCAGATACTTGGACGCGACGGCCCCTGCCGCCCCCGTGCGTAGGGAGGTGAGGAGCGTGCCGTCCATCACCGCGAGCGGGAAAGCTGTGGCTGGATCGTTCAGCACGTAGACCGCCATCACCGTCGGTAGGCCGTGGCGCTGGCGGTTGTGGGGATGGACGCTCACCCATTTGATGCCGGCAGAGTCGCCGAGTCGTGCAGGCATCGCGCGAAAGTCGCCGTCGTGATCGGGGATAGGCAGGTAAACTTTGGGCGGCATGGTCGCTTCACCGCGTCCGAATGCGGCGAACGCGCGCTCCACGGCGGCCACCGCGAGGTCCATCGTCGCAAGTTGCTCGACCTGGGACCGCGTCAAGACCAGTGTTCTCATCCGCCAAACCTCCCCGGAAACCCTGTTCCCCGCCTGTTGGTTTCGGTATAGTCGCCCGGCCCATGACGACCAGACAACTCACGGTAATTGGCGGCCATCCTACCGGAGCCGCCGCCACGACCCGAAAAGATCGCTGGTGGGTGTCGCCACTCGTGACGCTCGTGGTGCTTACGATCTTCTCGGTCTACGTCACCTGGGCGGCGCTCCAAGGCGACAACTACTACGCCAATCCCTATTTGAGCCCGCTCTACTCGCCGACGCTCTACACCGATCCATCGGTCCCAGGGGCGGCTCCAATCACACATGCCTGGCTTGGCGCGTGGCCGAGCTGGTGGCCCCGATTCTTGCCCGCATCGCCTGCGATCCTGATCCTCTTTTTCCCCGGAGTCTTTCGGTTCACTTGCTACTACTATCGCAAGGCCTACTACCGCGCTTTCACCGGGTCGCCTCCGGCTTGCGCCGTAAACCCGGTGACCAGCCGAAAGTACAGGGGCGAAACCGCCTGGCTGATCTTTCAGAACCTTCATCGCTATGCTCTGTACTTTGCCGTCGCATACATCTTCATCCTCTACTACGATGCCTTCATCGCGCTCTTCCGAAACGGGGAATTTGGCATTGGTGTCGGCACAATCGTGCTCTTTCTCAACGCGACGTTTCTCGCAGGCTACACCTTTGGCTGTCATGCGTTTCGACATCTGGTGGGCGGCGGTTTCGACTGCATGTCCTGCGGTCAGGAAACCGTTCGATATGGCGCGTGGAAGCGCGTGAGCTGGCTCAACGCGCGGCACAACCGATTCGCTTGGACCAGCCTCGTCTGGGTGGGTTTCACCGACGTGTATGTGCGGTTGGTTGCTACGGGCGTGATCACCGACTTGAACACCTGGACGAACTAGCGGTCGATGAACGTCAGCGAGATTCAAACTTTCGAACACGACGTGCTCGTCATCGGTGCTGGAGGCGCAGGCCTTCGCGCCGCTATCGAGTGCAGCGCGCATGGGCTCAACACCGGCGTGGTATCCAAGAGCCTACTTGGAAAGGCCCACACGGTCATGGCCGAGGGTGGTATGGCCGCGTCGCTCGGCAACGTGGACAGGCGCGACAACTGGAAGATCCATTTTCGCGACACGATGCGCGGCGGGAAGTTCCTGAATCAGTGGCGAATGGCGGAGCTCCATGCGAAGCAGGCTCCCGAGCGAGTGCGTGAGCTCGAAGAGTGGGGTGCGGTCTTCGATCGCACTCCCGAGGGACTGATCAATCAACGCAATTTCGGCGGTCATCGTTACCCGCGGTTGGCCCATGTGGGCGACCGAACGGGCCTCGAGCTCATACGGACGCTTCAGGACCATGGGGTCCATCAGGGCATCCACTTTCACATGGAATGCACCGCGCTCCGATTGCTCCTCGATGCTGGGCGGGTTGCGGGAGTCGCGGCCTACTGGCGCGACACCGGTAGGTTCGTCTTGTTCAGGACCCCCGCCGTGATCATGGCGACCGGCGGCGGCGGGAAAGCCTGGAAGGTCACCAGCAACTCATGGGAATACACCGGGGACGGCGCCGCGCTCGCCTACGAGGCAGGCGCGGAGCTGATGGATCTCGAGTTCACTCAGTTCCATCCGACCGGCATGGTCTGGCCGCCTTCGGTGCGCGGTACGCTCGTGACGGAAGGGGTGCGCGGGGACGGTGGCGTATTGCTCAACAACAAGGGCGAGCGCTTCATGTTCAACTACATTCCGAAACGCTTTGCCTCGGAGACGGCCGATACGATCATCGAAGCTGATAAGTGGCCTGACGACCCGAGCGCACGACGCCCTCCCGAGCTTCTCACTCGCGATGTCGTTGCAAGGGCGATCCGCGCCGAGGTGCAGGCGGGGCGCGGTTCACCGCATGGTGGCGCGTTCCTCGACATTGCATCCCGGAGGCCCGCCGAGCTGATCAGGCGAAAGCTGCCGTCGATGTATCACCAGTTCAAAGAGCTCGCAGAGGTCGACATCACGACGACGCCGATGGAGGTCGGACCGACCCTTCACTACTTCATGGGTGGGATTCGCGTCGATGCAGATTCACAGCAGACGAACGTCCCCGGTCTATTTGCATGCGGCGAGTGCGCGGCGGGATTGCACGGGGCGAACCGTCTCGGGGGGAACTCGTTGTCCGACTTGATCGTATTCGGGCGCCTCGCCGGCCTCGGTGTGGCCGAATACGTCTCGACCTTGAAGTCGACGCCGCGTGCTGATGACCTGCAGATCGCGGCCTCGTTCCGGGAGGCGACGGACATCTTGAATCGGGAATCCGGGGAGAATCCCTATCTGATGCACGAGGCGCTCGAGGAGGTCATGAGCACCAACGTCGGGATCGTGAGAACCGGGGAGGAGCTCGAGATGGCAGTCGAGCAGCTCACTGCGCTGAAGTCCAGAGCGAAGAACCTCAAGGCCCCAGGGACCAGCCAGTACAACCCCGGCTGGCACGAAGCGCTGTCGGTTCAGTCGCTGCTCATCGTCGGCGAAGCGGTGGCGCGATCGGCCCACATTCGCGAAGAGAGCCGGGGCGCGCACACACGCCTCGACTTCGAAGGGGAGCGCGATGAGTGCGTGCGTTTCAACGTGGTCACCAAGAAGGGGCCGAATGGCGAGATGTTAGTCGAGAAGGTCGAGCGCTCCGACCCACCCCAGGAGCTTGCTGCGATTGCCTACGCGACGCTCGAAGAGCTCGAAGGAGGCCAGGTAACATGAGCACACGCACGTTCAACATTTGGCGGGGCGACTCACATGGCGGCGAGTTCAATCAGTACGACACGGATGTCGACGAAGGGATGGTCGTTCTCGACGTATTGCATCGAATTCAGGCGCTTCAGGCAAATGACCTGGCGATTCGATGGAACTGCAAGGCCGGGAAATGCGGTTCGTGCAGCATGGAGATCAACGGGCGTCCCCGGCTTGCTTGCATGACGCGCATGAACACCTTCGGACCGGACGAAGTGATTTCGGTGCAACCGCTCAAGGCTTTCCCGATCATCAAGGATCTCACGTGCGACGTCTCTTGGAACTACGAGCAAAACAAGCGAATCGCCCCGTTCAAGCCCAAGCCGCGTGGCCGTGATGGCGAGCATCGAATGTACCAACAAGACGTGGATCGCGTGCAGGAGTTCCGGAAGTGCATCGAGTGCTTTCTCTGCCAAGACGTGTGCCACGTCGTCCGTGATCGCGATCGAAAGGATGCCTTCGTCGGCCCACGCTTCATGATTCGTCTCGCCAGCCTGGAGATGCATCCACTCGACGACGACGATCGGGTTCCGGAGATCAAGAAGGATTACGGATCCGGAATGTGCAACATCACGCGGTGCTGCACCGAGACCTGCCCCGAGCACATCAACATCACCGACAACGGGATCATTCCTCTCAAGGAGCGGGTCGTGGATCGGTATTACGATCCGTTGGCGCGCTTGGCGCGACTGTTTGCCGGGCGTAAGGTACGAACCAAGACACGCACAGAGGAGCAGTCACGATGACGGAACGGTTTGCCCTCAAACGAATTTCCGCCGACGCGATAGAACGTTCGGTCGAGCGCGCTGCCCACTATCGACTGCTCAACGATCCCGAACAGGCCGAGAGCATTTGTCTGGACATTCTCGCGGTGGACCACGGAAACGAGCGGGCGCTCATCACCCTAATTTTGTCGCTTACCGATCAGTTTCGGACCAGCGGCGGTTCTCATGGTGTCCGGCGCGCCAAGGAGTACGTGGCGAAGCTTCCGGGCGAGTACGAGCGCGCCTACTATGCAGGGCTGGTGGCCGAGCGCCAAGGGCGGGCTCATCTATTGCACGGAGGCATGGAGCGAACCTTCGCGTACGAAGGGCTTCACGAGGCGATGCAGCATTACGAACGGGCGGAAGCGCTCAAGCCTGCCGGGATCGACGATGCGATCTTGAGGTGGAACGCCTGCGTTCGGACCATCGAGCGCGAGAACTTGAAGCCGCGACGCCACGAGCCCGAGCTGCCACTGGAGTGAAGGGGTTTCGAGTCGGGCGCGTCAGTGAAAGTCGCGCGAGCGATGGGTCTGCGCGGCCAGCGAAACGTCCGGCGCCCATAGCGATTTGGCGATCAGGTGAATGACGCCATCGACTTTCTGAATCTCGCCGCTCACGCCGAGTAGAGCCGCCGTCTTGGCCAGGGCAGCGTGACGGTCGAACACCTGCTTCCAGACGACGACGTTGACGAAACCGGTTTCATCTTCGAGCGTGAAGAAGGTGACACCCGATGCGGTACCCGGACGCTGGCGGCAGATCACCATGCCCACGTACTCGAGCTCAGCACCATGCGCGCAATCGAAAATGCTGCTTGCATCAGGAATGCCTCGTGAATGGAGCGCTTGCCGAAGCCCTCGCATGGGGTGGCCTCGAGTGCTGTGATGGCTAGAACGATAGTCCCAAAGCACCTGCTCGTCGTTCGCCAAGGACGCGAAGGAGATCTGGCTCGCTGCAGGTTCGAGTGGCAGCGGGTCATGCACGAACCGTGAGAGGCTCCGCACCTGCCAAATCGCATCGCGTCGTTCGAGACCGAAGCACTCGAACGCGCCGGATTCAGCCAATGCGTGCAAGGATTTTTTGTTGAGCCGCGTTTGGCGAACGAAGGTTGCCAGATTTGGGGACGGACGTTGTACGGACTCGATGCGTTCCCGCTCGGCCACACCGAGTCCCTTCACATACCGAAGCCCCATCCTCACGCAGAGCGAAGACTCCGCTGTCTTTTCCAGTGTGCAGTTCCAATTGCTCTTGTTGATGTCGATCGGCCGAACTTCGACCCCGTGCCGCTTGGCATCTTCGACCAAGGTGGCAGGGGTGTAGAAGCCCATCGGCTGGGCATTGAGGATTGCGCAGGTGAACGCTTCGTGGTGGTGACATCGAAGCCAGGCGGTGACGTAAGCTAGCAACGCAAAGGATGCTGCGTGACTCTCCGGAAAGCCATATTCCCCGAAACCGCGGATTTGTGAGAACACGCGCTCTGCAAAGTCTTCCGGAATACCTTGGGCAATCATGCGCGGGATCATGCGCGTTCGGTGTTTTTCGATTCGCCCGGACTTTCGCCATGCGGCCATGTCACGGCGTAGTTGATCCGCTTCTCCTGGAGTGTATCCGGCGGCTTCGACAGCAAGTTTCATGACTTGCTCTTGAAAGATTGGAATACCAAGAGTTTTCTTCAAAATGCGTTCGAGCTTAGGGTGTGGATAATCGACTTTCTCTTCGCCCTTTCGCCGTCGTAAGTATGGGTGCACCATGTCGCCCTGAATCGGACCTGGGCGCACGATCGCCACTTCGATCACCAAGTCGTAGAAGGTGCGTGGTCGAAGTCGCGGCAGCATCGCCATCTGTGCACGGCTCTCGATTTGAAATACGCCTACCGTATCGCCTCTCGACACCATGTCGTACGTGGCTTCATCTTCCGCCGGAACGGTCGCGATCTCGAATGACTGTCCCTCGTGCTCACGCAAGAGATCAAACGCATGATGAATGCAGGTGAGCGCTCCTAGGCCCAAGAGGTCGACCTTGAACAATGCGAGGTTGTCGACGTCATACTTGTCCCATTGGATGACGGTGCGCGCTTCCATGGTGGCCGGTTCGATCGGAACGATCTCGTCGACGGGCCGGTGACCGAGCAAGAAGCCTCCCGGATGAATCGATAAATGCCTGGGAAAATCGAGTATTTGAGAGACTAGAGACCAGAGCTGACGCGTCGCGGGGGCATCCTCTTCGAGGCCGGCCTCTCGGAGCAGCTCGAGATTGAGCACGTCGTCGCGATGTCTGAGCAGTCGGGTGGCCGTCTCCAGGTCCGTTCGCGACAAACCGAGCACCTTGCCTACATCACGCACCGCAGAGCGAACGCGGTAACGAATGAGGTTTGCCACCATCGCGGCATGCCGGCGCCCGTACTTTTCATAGACATGTTGAATGACCTCTTCACGACGCTCGTGCTCGATGTCGAGATCGATATCTGGAGGCTCTGCACGTTCGACACTCAAAAAACGCTCGAACAACAAATCCATGCGAACTGGATCGATTGCCGTGATACCCAAACAAAAACATACCGCACTGTTGGCAGCGCTTCCCCGCCCCTGACACAGAATATCGTGCTGCCGGCAGTATTGGACGATCTCATACATCGTCAGGAAGTAACCTCCGTAATCGAGCTTGCGAATGATTTGAAGCTCACGCTCGATCTGTGTGCGCACATCGGCGGGAATTTTCCCTCGGTACCGTGCATGGGCGCCATGAAAGGTGAGCTCGTGTAACCATCGCTGTTCGGTTCGTCCGGAGGGAAGATGCTCCTCTGGATACCGATAACGGAGATCATCGAGACTGAACTCACATTGTTCGGCGATGGCGATCGTACGATCCAGACATTTTGGATCATCCGCATACAGACGAGTGAATTCACTGATGGACTTGAGGTCGTGCTCCGCGTTTGCATGGATCGTGCGACCTGCCTCCGAGATGACTTTCCCTGCTCGAATACAGGACAAAACGTCCTGGAGCGGGCGCCGGAGCCTATCGTGATAAAGGACTTCAGTGGCCCCTACCGTCTGCACGGATAGCTCTTTCGCCAGAGCTCGCAAAATTCGTTCCCGGGGCCGTTCATCCTCGGTGAGATGACGGGCACAGAGGGCGAACAAGGACGAAGGATCATGATTTACGTGCAGCACACGCAATGCGGCAGGTGTCGTGCAAAGGAAAAATAGATCACGAGCCTGTTCGAGGTCTCCGATCTCGATGAGGGAAGAGCCCTTCTCACAGCGAGAGTGTCCAAGCGACAACGCTCTGCATAGATCAGCGTAACCCCGTCGAGTTTTGGCCAGTGCAATAACGTGATGCACGCTTCCTTGAATATCGATCGTGATTTGCGCTCCAGTCACGATGCGAATTCCCAGCTCTTTGGCGCGCATGTGAGCTCGCACCAGGCCGTACACTCCATCGCGATCGGTAATTGCAATTGCGGGAAGCCCGAGTGCGTATGCGCGCTCGACCAGCTCTTCGGGAGACGAAGCGCCTTCCAAAAAGCTGTGATTGCTCTTGACCCACAACGGAACGTAAGCACCCATTCAATCGAGCACCCCGTGCAAGAACCAGCGCTTCCGAGGGCGGTCATAGAAGAGCCAGAGCAGGTCGCCGTGATCGGTTGCGGCGTAGTAGTAGTCGCGTTCGACGAGACGCTTCCACCACCCGCCACTCACGCGATATGGCCCATACATGTGTTCGATCACCTGGTCCTTCGCGAGTGAGGGACCGGCCTCGGGCTCCTTGGGCTTACGGGGTGCGAGCGGCCTTGGTCGCGCATAAACACGCCGAATCATGGAAGAAACAGGAGCTCCCCCAGAGGGCTCACAGAGCCGGGCATGCTGGATGGGCTCCCAATGAAAGGAAGCTTCTGGCAAATGCGCCTCGCGAATGCAGGCCTTCGTCACCGATTGCTCGCCATAAGCTGCGCGGACCCGGGCAAGCGCTCGATGTGCAGCATTGACGTCGCGACTGGGCTGATGGCCAGGCAGCGCAACCTGTTCTGCGCGCGCGTTCACCGTGTTGGCAAGAAGCGCCACTTCCTCGACAGCGCCTTGCAAGCTCGTTTCGCCGAGGCGGAGCCGAATGAGCTCGAGCAACAACATCAAATCCAACGTTGGTGAAGCA
>JBAVOF010000700.1:0-13076 GCA_049691835.1 Polyangiales bacterium | reverse complement strand
CATCAGACGCCGTCCTCGTCGATGAAGCGGAAGTTCGAGCTTGGGCGGAGACGTCCCCCCAGCCATACGATCGAGACAAGTATCTGGGCCTCTACGCGGACGTTCACGGGACGCCCGAGGAGCCGTTCAACGGGCACATCCAAGAGCTCGCGCGCAGAGGGCTGAACAAAGTGGGTCATCACGGCCCCGTTTCCGCGATGGGAGTGCCGCGACAGCAGCTCCCGTGCTGGGAGGATGTCCTGCTCTTGACCGCACAGCTCGCGCGCAAACCCTTGCTCGATGACGCTCCAGTCGGGTCGGACGTCATCATCGGACCGGCTGCGAAGAAGCCGCTGCGGCTCGAAATTCCCCTCTTCGTCAGCGACATGAGCTTTGGGGCGCTGAGCCGAGAGGCGAAGATCGCGCTGGCAAAGGGTGCTGAGATGGTGGGTACTGGGATCTGCTCCGGGGAAGGCGGGATGCTGCCCGAGGAGCAGGCGAGCAACACCCGCTACTTCTACGAGCTTGCCTCGGGTCGCTTCGGTTGGAGCCTCGACAAGGTCGAGCGGTGCCAAGCGTTTCATTTCAAGAGCGGGCAGGGGGCAAAGACGGGGACTGGCGGCCACCTTCCCGGCAAGAAGGTGACCGCGGAAATCGCCGCGGTTCGGGGTCTCGCGCCGGGCCAGCCAGCGGTCAGCCCTTCGCGATTCACGGACTTGGACGCGCCCGCCGACTTTCGGAGAGTCGCCGACGAAGTTCGAGAAGTGACCGGCGGCATTCCGATCGGCTTCAAGATGAGCGCGCAACACATCGAGGCGGACATCGACTTCGCCCTCGAGGTCGGAGTCGACTACATCATCCTGGACGGGCGTGGGGGTGCGACCGGAGCGGCACCCAACATCTTCAAGGACAACATCTCGGTTCCGACCATGATCGCCTTGGCCCGTGCGCGCAGGCACCTCGATGCACGTGACCGCCCGAATGTCACGTTGGTCATCACCGGAGGGCTGCGAATCGAGGGCGATTTCGTGAAGGCGCTCGCCCTTGGCGCGGACGCGATCGCCATATCGAACGCGGCGATTCAAGCGATCGGTTGTCTCGGCATGCGTGCCTGCCACACCAACAACTGTCCGGTCGGGATTGCCACGCAGCAGGAGCATCTTCGTTCCCGCTTGGATATCGAGAAGTCCGCGCAGCAGCTCCGCAACTACTTCGCCGCGACCGTGGAGTTGATGCAGGTGCTGGCGAGGGGCTGCGGACATGCACACCTGAACCAATTTGCACCGAATGATCTCACGACTTGGAAGCGGGAGATCTCAGAGCTCACCGGCATTCACTACGCGGGAGTCACGCCGATATGACATGGAAGACTGTTGGCGGCTCGCCACCGGCGGCACTATCGAGGGCTCGGCTCCAACTGCATTGGGCTGCGCAGCTCGTGAGCGCCCCTGGCACCAGCATGCTTCCGCCGTCGGCGGACTTCGCCCACACCAATCTCGGTTGGGAGCCCAAGCTCGGTGTGCTTGCCGGGCGGAACGTGGGCGCGGAAGGGCTACGAGCCGCGTTGGTCTTCGAGAGCTTGGAGCTCGCGGCGGTCGATGGCATCCGTGAGCGCGCCTCGATGCGGCTCTCGGGTCGCACGATGCAAGATGCCTTAGGGTGGCTTGGTCGGGAGCTTGGCGCAGACCGCTCGAAGCTGGCAGTCCCAGCTCATGAGCTGCCCTCGCACCCCGTCGGCGCGGGGGGCGTGTTTTCGGACGCAGGGCCTGCGGCGCGGTCGGAGCTTGCCGTATGGTTCGCAAACGCGTTTGCTTTGATCCGGGACATCGTGACCGACGAGCGCAGCGCCTCGCCGGTTCGATGCTGGCCTCACCACTTCGACGTTGCGAGCTTGATCAAGCTTGACTCGGGAGCTAGTGGCACAGAGGCGCGGAGCATTGGAATTGGTTTTTCGCCGGGCGACGGCTCGTACGACCAACCGTACTTCTATGTCACCCCCTGGCCGTATCCCCAGGGCGCCGACCTTCCGCCGCTGTCGGGTGGGGCGCAGTGGCACCTCGGTGGGTGGACGGGCGTGGTCCTCACGGCCGAGCGCGTGCTCGCGGCGCCGCGACGGGAACAGGTGCGCACGGTGCGAATTGCGCTCGAACAGGGGCTTGCGGCCTGCCGTGAGCTGCTCGGCTCCTAGCGCCCGAGAAGCAAGATGCCGACGCCGGCCGCTATCGCAATGACCTGCGGCCATCCGGGAAGAGCGGGACGCTCGTGCTCGTGGGCCCAGTCGTGCGTCACGACGTGCAGCAACAGGCCGCTCACCGCTGCCTCGATCCAAGCTTCACCGCCCGTCCAGTCTCCGAGGGCGGTCTGTTGGGCGAGCGCCACGCCTAGAGCGCCCACCACTGCCAAACCCAGCGCGCGGAGTATCCCGCTCTTGGGGCCGTGTGCCGAGGTGAACGCGAGCGTGATCAGCGCCGTGACCGGCACCGAATGCACGGCGATGGCCATCAGGACGTCTCCGTGATGGTGCCCGGCATGCGCCTCGCTCGTGAACGAGCCTAGCGCGAGACCATCACCGAGCTTGTGAATCATCAAGCCCCAGTAGCTCAGCTCCAGACCCATCGTGGACGAACGGTCGTGCTCGGGGTCCTCGTGTGCGGCCCGTTCGATCAGCCAGGGCGCGATGAACGCGAGCGCGACCGCGATCAGAACTTGCGCGCCCCCCGACTTCACCGCGTCGGGAATCAGTCTGCCGACCACGACGGCCACGGACGAGACGACGGCGAAGGTTCGGATCGCGTCCAGGAGACGGCCGCGCCCTGGGGCGACGAGGCCCAGCGCCGCGCCCATGGCGACGGATGCTACGACGATCGCAAGCGGCCACTCCATCGGGCCGACTTACCACACTCTGGACTGTCCGGGCTTCGCTAGATGCCGAGCGACTCGGCTTCTGCAGCGGCTTCTTTGGCGAAGTGCGCCTGCGCACACACCGGGCAAGCGACGCGTTCCTTGGCGATTTCGTATCCTGCCCCGCCGGGATCGTCCTGGAACTTCGACTTGCTGCCGGCGCGCCCCTTCTGTGCCTTGCCACGGCTCGGGTACTCGGCTGGACGACGTTCCGTCACCAACTTCGTCGCCCGCTCTCCGGGGCGCGAGACTCGATTGCAAAGCTGACATCGGTACATTCAGGAACTCCTCACGCTGGGAGCCGGCGGTCTGGCACATGCCGTGGGCGCGGGCAAGCCAAGGCGGCACACGTTCCTGGGTGCCAGAACTCGACTCAGGCGCCGAGGATCTTGGCGATTTCGGGGGCCGCGTAGCTCAAAACCCCGTCCGCGCCGGCGCGCTTGAAGGACAGCATGCTCTCGAGCAGCACCTTATTCCAATCGAGCCAGCCCTGATCCGCGGCGCCGCGCAACATCGCGTACTCGCCGCTGACCTGGTAGGCGAAGGTTGGAAGCCCAAACGACTCCTTCACCCGGCGTACGATGTCGAGGTACGGCATCCCAGGCTTCACCATGACCATATCGGCGCCCTCGGCCACGTCGAGCGCGACCTCACGGAGCGCTTCGTCGGTGTTCCCCGGGTCCATTTGATAGGTGCGCTTATCCGCGGTGCCGAGGCTTTGGGCAGAGCCGACCGCATCCCGAAACGGGCCGTAAAAAGCGGAGGCGTACTTCGCCGAATAGGCGAGCAGACTGACTCCACTCAGTCCCTCCGCATCTAGCGCCTTGCGGACCGCGCCGATCCGGCCGTCCATCATGTCGCTTGGAGCGATCACGTCGCAACCGGCCTGCGCCTGCACGAGGGCTTGCCGGCACAGGACCTCCACGGTCTCGTCGTTGACCACTTCTCCGTCTCGAACGATGCCGTCCTGTCCATGCGTGGTGTAGGGGTCGAGGGCGACGTCGCAAATGATGCCGATGCCGTCGTGGGCGTCCTTGATGCTGCGCACCGTGCGGCATACGAGGTTGTCCGGGTTGGTTGCCTCCTCGCCGTCCGGCGACTTGCGAGATTGGGGTGTCACCGGAAACACGGCGACCGCGGGGATGCCGAGTGACTTGGCTTCTCCCACCGCTTTCACCAAGAGGTCGATACTCAACCGTTCGACCCCGGGCATCGACGGGACGGGCGTGCGCGCCCCTTGACCTTCTTGGACGAAGACAGGCCAAATCAAGTCATTCGGCGTGACGCTCGACTCGCGGCAAAGACGGCGCGTCCAATCGTGGTTGCGGTTGCGGCGCATGCGCGTCGTCGGGAACTCGGGCTGACCGTCTGAAACCATGGATGCACAGAGCCTAGCATGCGCTAGAGTCGGGGCGTGAGAATCAGGCTTTTGGTGCTGGCGTTTTCGCTCTGGGCGGCAGCTTGTTCGACGACGATGACCGGGCGCAAGCAGTTGACGCTCATCCCCGATGACAAGATGGACGCGATGGGCGTGGCCGCGTTTACGAGCTTGAAGCAGGAGGGCAAGCTCAACCGGGATCCGGCAACCAACGCGTACGTGACCTGTGTGGTGGCGGCCCTTCTAGAGGTCATTCCGACCGAGCACGGCCCGGCCGACGGGCGCTGGGAGGTGTTGGTCTTCGAGGACCCGACGCCAAATGCGTTTGCGCTTCCCGGGGGAAAGATCGGGGTCCACACGGGTATGCTGGACGTAGCGACGACGCCCGGACAGCTCGCAGCGGTCCTCGGCCACGAAGTGGGGCACGTCTTGTTGCGCCACGGCAACGAGCGGATGTCGCAGTCGATTCTGGCCGACTCCGCTCTGAACACGGCTTCGATCGCCGCAGGCGCGGCATCGCCCCAGTACCAGGATTTGATCGTCGGTGGGCTTGGGATAGGCGCTCAGTTCGGCGTGATCTTGCCGTTCAGCAGAAAACACGAGAGCGAAGCGGACGAAGTTGGGCAGATGTTCATGGCGCAGGCCGGCTTCAACCCAAAGGAGGCGGTCGTGCTCTGGCAGAGCATGGCGCAGATGGGCGGACAAGCGCCGGCACAGTGGCAGTCGACGCACCCTTCGGACGAAACACGCATTCAAAGGCTACGAGCCAACCTTCCGAAAGCGATGGAGGCGTACCAAAAGGCTCGCGCCGCCGGAAAGAGCCCGAACTGCACTCCGCCGCCCGACGAGTGGGTCAATCCAGAGGCGCTACCTTAGGGCTCAACGGTGCGCCTGCACGAAGCGAGCGACCGCCTGACCGATCTCGACAGGCGAATCCTCTTGGATGAAGTGCAGACCTTTGACGGTGATCTCTTCCTGGTTGGGGAGCTGGCGGGCGAACTCTCGTTGGGGGCCAATCAGGATGATGCCCGGCTCGGCGTTGATGAAGAGCTTGGGCAACGCGGTGCTGGATGCGAGCCACCTCGAATAAGTCTCCACGATGTCGTGAACGTCTTTAGGCTCACCGCCGATCGGGATCTGCCGGGGCCAGGTGAGGGTGGGCCGGCGCGATTCGCCCGGCTCGGTGAAACGGGCCCGATAGCGGCTCATCTCTTCGTCGCTGAGCTTGCGCATGATCGACGAAGGCAGGATGCGCTCGATGAAGACGTTCTTTTCGAGAATGATCTCTTCCCCGGCCGGAGAGCGCATCGCCTGAAAGATCTTGCGCGCGGGCTCCGCCCACTCGTTCCAGCTCGGGATCGGTTGAACGATGGCTTCCATGTAGGCGATGCCCTTGACCTGCTCCCTGTGGCGCTCTGCCCAGTGAAAGCCGAGCCCCGATCCCCAGTCGTGAATGACGAGGAAGACCGGCTCGCTTCCAACGACCGCGTCGAACCATGCGTCGAGGTATCGGCGGTGATCGACGAAGCGATAGCCGGTCGAGCTTTGCCCGGAGTCTCCCATTCCAATGAGGTCGGGAGCCAGGCATCGCGCAACCGGAGCCACCTCGGCGATCACATTCCGCCACAAGTACGACGAAGTCGGATTCCCGTGGAGGAAGACCACATTGGGACCATCTCCGCCGGTGTCGACGAAGGAGATTTCACTGTCCTCGATGGCAATGCGTTTCCGGGGATGTGGGTCTTCCGATGAGATGCTGATCATGGTGTATAGTCTTCCGGATGAGCGCCGACGGCAAATGGAGCGCGCTGCCCAGTGAGTTCCTCGTATCGTTTGATGGCAGCTTTCGCATCGATGCGGCCTCGACGAGGCCTTTGGAGGACCTGAGGAAATCGGCGCTCGGGCCCGCGCGGCGCCGGCTGACGAACGAGATCGGCAAGCTTCAGCGCAAGCTCCACGCTGACAATCGGTATGCGGCGCTGTTCGTGTTCCAGGCGATGGATGCCGGTGGGAAGGACAGCACCATTCGCAGCGTGTTCACCGGGGTGAACCCGGCCGGTTTTCAGGTTGTCGCGTTCAAGGCCCCCTCCGATGAGGAGCTCGATCACGATTTCCTCTGGCGAGTCGCTCGACGCCTTCCCGAACGGGGCCGGATCGGCGTCTTCAACCGGAGCCACTACGAAGAAGTGCTCATCGTTCGCGTGCACCCAGAGCTCCTGGCGGGGCAACGCCTGCCGATCTGTGATCGGAAGACGATCTGGGACGATCGCTTTGAATCGATCCGATCCTTCGAAAAACATCTCGCCGACAACGGAACTGTCATCGTGAAATTTTTTCTCAATGTCTCGTTCCAGGAGCAGACCCGTCGCTTGATTCGCCGAATTGACCAGCCCAGTCGGAACTGGAAGTTCAATCCCGACGACGTCAAAGAGCGGGAGCGCTGGCCTGAGCACATGCGGGCGTTCGAGGACGCGCTCAACGAAACCTCACGGCCCTGGGCTCCGTGGTACGCCATTCCGGCCGACGACAAGCCCTACATGCGGCTGCAGGTGGCGCGCATCGTCCAAGAAACCCTGGGGAGCCTCGGTGTCGATTTTCCCAAAGTCGACGAGCCTGCGCGCCTCGCGCTGGCCGAATGCCGTAAGGTGCTCAAACGTCAATGACTGACGGCCCCCCAGTCGTCTTGACCGTTGCCGGCTCCGACCCTTCGGGGGGGGCTGGGCTGCAGGGCGATCTCAAGACGATCCACCAGCATGGCGCCTATGGTGCGGCGGTGCCCACCTTGATTACGGTGCAGAGCACCGACGGGGTGGACCGGGTCGAGCTGCTTTCCCCCGACCTGGTTAGGGCCCAGCTCGCGAGCCTGCTGCAGGACTTGCACCCCGCGGCGGCCAAGACCGGCGCCCTCGGTTCGCCCGGGGTGGCTCGGGTGCTCGGCTCCGTCATGATGGGGACGGGCTTTGCCTGGGTGGTCGACCCGGTCTGGCTTCCGACACGCGGAAGACCCCTCGCGCAGGGAGACGTGCTGAGCGCCTACCGGGATTCTGTCATTCCGCGCGCAACCCTAGTGACGCCCAACGCCCTCGAGGCGGGCCTACTGGCCGAGATGCCGGTGCGCACCCTGGAAGACGCCGCGACCGCAGCGGTGCGAATCGGAGGGTTCGGGTCCGCGGCCGTTCTCGTCAAAGGAGGCCATCTCGAGGGCTCGGCCCTGGGAACGGATTTGCTCCTCCTGGACGGCCAGCTTACCGAGCTCCGCGCCACCTCGGTCGTGTCGGGTCGCTTTCATGGGACCGGCTGCGCGCTCTCGGCAGCGATTGCCGCCCGGCTAGCACTCGGGCAGGACATCTTGGGCGCCGTCGTAGGCGCCAAGGCGTGGCTCACCGGCGCTCTTTGCCACGCTTTCGCGATCGGGAAGGGCGCAAAGCCAGTGAATCATTTCTGGCCTGTGTACGAGAAACCTTAGCTCCGTTCGAGATTTCACGAGCGCTTTAGTTGCCCCGCCTTTTGCGAGGCTGCTAGATGCCAGCAGGTTTTCGGATGGCGCGGCGTCGGAAGAAGAAGGGGGCTCCGCAGATCGAGCTCCCGATGGATAGCATCGAAGATGCTTCGCTCGTCGACGAAGCGCAGCGTCGATATCTCAACTACGCCTTGAGCGTCATCACGTCGCGGGCACTACCCGACGTCCGTGACGGATTGAAGCCGGTACAGCGTCGGATCCTGTACACGATGTACAACGAGCTGCGCCTGCGGAGCGACGTGAAGCACCGCAAGTCGGCGGCCATCGTCGGCGACGTGATGGGCAAATTTCACCCACATGGGGACACCGCCATTTACGACGCCCTGGTGCGCATGGCGCAGGCGTTCACGATGCGTCAGCCGCTGGTCGATGGCCGCGGCAATTTCGGCTCGCCTGATGGCGATTCGGCGGCGGCGATGCGCTACACCGAGGCCCGCCTCGAGAAGCTCGCCGACGAGCTCCTCATCGAGCTCGGCCAGAAGACGGTCGCCTTCCGGCCGAACTATGACGGTCGCCTCTTCGAGCCGATCGTCCTGCCAGCCCGATTTCCGAACCTACTGGTCAATGGCTCCCAGGGCATTGCAGTTGGGATGGCAACCTCGATTCCACCTCACAATTTGTCGGAAGTCATTCAGGGCTGCGTGGCGCTGATCGATGGGGACCTGACGACGAAGCAGCTCATGAAGTTCGTGAAGGGCCCTGACTTCCCCACAGGCGGCGAGCTGATCAGCAGCACAGGAGAGCTCACCGCGGCCTATGAAACCGGCCAGGGCTCACTCAAGCTTCGCGGGGAGTGGAAGACCGAGACCTCTCGCGGCGGCGTTACGAGCATCGTGATTCACTCGATCCCCTACTCGGTGGAACGGAGCACCATCGTCGAGAAGATCGCCGAGGTAATCATCGCGAGGAAGCTCCCGGTGCTGGTCGATGTGAGGGACGAGAGCACCGACGACTGCCGCATCGTCTGCGAGATCAAGAAGGACGCCGATCCCCAGTTCATCATGGCGTACCTCTACAAGCACACACCGCTGCAGACCAGCGTGCAGGTCAACCTGACGTGCCTGGTTCCCACCGCAAACCCCGAGATCGCCGCGCCGCAGCGGATTGGCCTCAAGGCGATTCTTCGGCACTTCCTCGACTTCCGGATGGAGGTGGTCACCAAGAGGCTCGAGTTCGAGCTAGACCAGCTTCTCAAGCGCATCCACATCCTCGAGGGCTTCGTCGTCATCTTCGACGCTCTCGACGAGGCTATTCGGATCATCCGCAAGTCAGAGGGCAAGCAGGACGCTGCCCAGAAGCTCATGAAGCGCTTTGGTCTCGACGAGCTTCAAGTCGACGCGATCCTCGAGCTCAAGCTCTACCGACTCGCAAAGCTACAAATCCTCGAGATTCGGAGCGAGCTCGCCCAAAAACACAAGGAAGCGATCCGGGTCCAGAAGCTGCTCAAGAGCCCGGCCGCTCGCTGGAAGCTGGTTCGTGCGGAGCTCCAGGAGCTCGCCGCCCAGTATGCCGACCCCCGCCGCACCCGGATCACCGGCAAGCTCGACGAACCGGAGTTCGATGCGGAGGCGTTCATCGTCGACGAGGACGCGATGGTGGTCGTCACCGAGCAAGGCTGGGTCAAGCGGCAGCAGCGGGTCAAAGATGTCGCCTCGACGCGCGTGCGAAAGGGCGACCGGGTGCTCGCGGTCCTGGCCGGATCCACCAAGAGCACCATCGCGTTCTTCAGCAATCAGGGGGTCTGTTACGTGAGCCGGATGGTCGACATCGCGGCGACCACAGGACATGGCGCACCTCTGCAGGCCTTGTTCAAGATGGCCGACGGCGAGCGCATCGTCGGGGCCGTGGGTTTCGACCCGCGCTTCCTCGACGTGCCAGCCCCCACTGAGGGGTCCGAGGAGCCGGAGCCGCCCTATGCCGTCGCGGTCACGCGCGGGGGCTTAGCGCTTCGCTTCTCGTTGCGCGCTCATCGGGAGCCCTCGACGCGCTCGGGTCGCAAGTTCACACGGCCCAAGGCGGGCGACGAGGTGATCTACGTGGCTCCGGTCGTCGAGGAAGACTGCATCGCGTGCGTTACGAAGCAGCGTCGGGCACTGGTTTGCGAGGCGGAGGAGGTGTCGTTACTCGCCGGCGCGGGTCGCGGAGTCATGTTGATCAAGTTGCAGAAGGATGACGAGGTCTTGGCCGCACGCGTGCTCTCGTATGAGGACGATGCGCTGATTGCGCAGCGAGACGGCGGTAGCGAATACAGAATCTCGCTTCGCAAGTACGACGTGGTGTCGCGGGGCGGCAAAGGGTTCCAGCTGTTTACCCGCGGCCAGGTCGAGGGCGAAGTCTATCAAGAACCCCAGATTCCAGAGTTCCCGGAGGACTAGTGGCGTACACCGCCAAAGACATCGACGTTCTCGAAGGCTTGGAGCCGGTTCGCAAGCGGCCCGCGATGTATATCGGAGGGACCGACGCCCACGGCTACCATCACCTTCTCTGGGAGATTCTCGACAACTCGGTCGACGAAGCGATCAATGGGCACGCGTCACGCATCGAGGTGACCTTGGACGCTGATCACCGCGGTGCGACGGTCGTTGACAACGGGCGGGGCATCCCTGTCGACACGCATCCGAAGTTCAAGAAGTCTGCCCTCGAGCTGATCCTCACGACCCTTCATGCGGGGGGCAAGTTCGAGGGGAAGAGCTACCAGGTGGCCGGAGGCCTCCACGGAGTCGGCTCGTCGGTCGTCAATGCGCTCTCCTCGGAGTTGACGGCAACCGTCTGGCGTGGAGGCAAGACCTACGTACAGAGCTTTTCGCGCGGGAAACCGACCTCGAAGATCAAATCGGGGGCGAAGACCAGCAAGCGCGGCACATCGATCCATTTTCGGCCCGACGTGGATATTTTCGGGAAGCGAACCGCGTTCGAGCCGGATCGGGTGGCTGAGCGTCTCGAGGCCAAGACCTATTTGCATCGTGGGCTCAAGATCGTGTTCGCCGACGAGAAGACGGGTGAGCGCCAAGAGTTCGAGCATCCCGGAGGGATCGTCGATTTCCTCGACAAGTTGGTCGCCGAGCGCGGCAAACCCTCGGTGCACAGTGAGGCCTTCACGAGCGAGAACGAAGAGGCTCCGCGGTTCGAAATGGCGTTGCGCTGGACGGAGGCGACCGACGAGGTGATTCGGTCGTACGCGAACGGGATCCCGACCGGCTCCGGTGGCACCCACGAGAGCGGCTTCAAGCAGGGGCTCGCCAAGGCCATTCGCAGCCACATGGACACGCACAAGCTCACGCCCAAGGGCGTGAAGGTCACCGCGGATGACATCCGCGAAGGTCTCGTGGCGCTGTTGAGCGTGTACGTGGAGGAACCGCAGTTTCAGGGGCAAACCAAGGACCGACTCAACAATCCGGAGGTGACGGCGCAGATCGAAACAGCCGTGCGGACGGCCTTCGAGCAGTGGCTGCTCAACAACAAGACCGCTGCCGAATCGATCGTCGCCCGCGTGATCATCTCGTCACGAGCGCGCGAAGCCAGTCGCGCCGCCAGCCAGCAGGTTTCGCGTAAGACGGCGATCAGCCATCGACTGAATCTGCCCGGAAAGCTCGCGGATTGCTCGAGCACCAACCCCGACGAGAGCGAGCTTTTTCTCGTCGAGGGCGACAGTGCCGGGGGCAACGCCAAGCAGGGCCGAGACCGCAAGACACAGGCGATTCTTCCACTGCGCGGCAAGGTGTTGAACGCCGAGCGTGCGACGCAGGCGCAGATCCTGGGCAATCGCGAGCTGCAGGACATCGTGAGCGCACTGGGGTGCGGCATCGGGAAAGACTTCGACATTTCCAAGCTGCGTTACGGCCGTGTCTTCTTGCTCATGGACGCCGATAGCGACGGTCACCACATTGCGACGCTCCTGTTGACCTTCTTTTTTCGCATGCTGCCCGGGCTCGTGAAAGCGGGACATGTGTTCTTGGCGCAACCGCCGCTCTATCGCCTCGACATCGGCAAGCAGGTTCATTGGGCGCTGGACGACGTGGAGCGAGATCGCATCATCGCGAACGCACCTGGCAACGCAAAGGTCGAGATCAGTCGATTCAAGGGCCTGGGTGAGATGACCGCCGAAGAGCTCCGGGAGACGACCCTCGATAAGTCGCGGCGCAGGGCCCTACGGGTGATTGTCGACGGCGAGCTCGAGGCAGACCGGATCTACAGCGAGCTCATGGGCAAGGACCCGGCTGCCCGCTATCAGTTCATCATGGAGCAGGCACCCCAGGCCGATGCCGTCGAGCTCGACGTGTAAGCAAACTGGCGTCGACCGGTTTTTTTGACTGGTCCTGTTCCTTCTGGTTGAACCACTTCAGGAAGTACTTCGGTAACTCCGGGGAGTGGTGATGCAGTCGACCTGTCACGTGTGCGAAAAGAGCTTCGAAGCGCGCTTTCGTTACCAAGTTCGCGAGGAGAAGGGGCAGTACGTGTACGTCTGCTCCACCTCGTGCCAACAGAGGCTGCTGATGGGTACGGACGGGGTTCACCCCTGTGATACCTGTGGGGCCGACTTCGAGATCGAGTTTCCCTACCAAATGAGCGTGAGCGACGGCCTTCGCCAGTATTTTTGCTCCACCGGTTGCCGCGAGCGCGGTCAACGGCGTCAGAGCCAGGTCGGGCTGACGCGCGCTGCACCGAAACGAATCGCGGTGTTCAACCACAAGGGAGGAACCGGGAAGACCACCACGGCGATCAATCTTGCGGCTGGTCTGGCGGAAGCGGGGCGTCGCGTTCTGTTGATCGACGCCGACGGGCAGGGCAACGTGGGCGCTTCGCTGGGGATCGCTGGGCAGCGAACCCTCTATCATGTGTTGGTCAACGGCGCGCTCGCCTCGGAGGTCGCGATCCCCGTACGACATGGCTTGGACGTCGTGACATCGAACGAGTCACTGGCGGCGGCAGAGCTCTTCCTCGCCGAGCGCCCAAATCGTGACCGCATCATGCGTGAGCGGCTCGGGGACGCCTGCCGCGACTACGATACCGTCGTCATCGACTGCGCGCCCGCCCTATCCTTGATGAACCAGAACGCGATGGTCTATGCGGACAGCGTGGTGGTTCCGGTCGCGTGCGACTATCTCTCCCTGGTAGGGGTGAAGCAGGTGCTCAGGACGATACGCAACGTGCGCGAGCTTCTTCAACACGATGTGGAGCTCTTGGGTGTAGTGCCGACGTTCTTCGATGTCCGCAATCGGATTTCGCGAGAGGCGATCCTGACCCTGCGCCGGCATTTCGAAGACCGTTGCTACGAGCCAATTCGAATCAACACCAAGC
>JBAVOF010000699.1:0-1692 GCA_049691835.1 Polyangiales bacterium | reverse complement strand
AGATACGACGCTTCGTGCCGCGCGACTACTGGGAAGTGCGCGCGAAGTTCGACGCGAAAGCCGGCCAGTACGAAGGACGCTGGTTCGACGAATCATTCAGGAAGGGCGAGGACGCAGATGCGCGTGGCGAGCGTCTGTGGGAAGGGGCGAAGGCCGCTGCGATCGTCGCCGCCTGCACAGGCAGGCCTGGCGACGTCACCGAGGAAGCCAAACCCAGCACGCAGCTCTCGCCTTTGCTGTTCGATCTCACGTCATTGCAGCGAGAGGCGAACGGCAAGTTCGGCTTCTCGGCGAAGACCACGCTGTCGATCGCGCAGGCGCTGTACGAGAAGCACAAGGTCCTGACCTATCCGCGGACAGACGCACGTGCGCTTCCCGAGGATTACCTCGGTGTGGTCAAGAAGACCATGGAGGAGCTTGGCGCGCAGTCCACCTACAAGGCCTTTGCCAGGCAGGTGCAGAAGAACGGCTGGGTACGGCCGAACAAGCGCATCTTCGACAATTCGAAGATCTCGGATCACTTCGCGATCATCCCGACGCCGCAAGTGCCGGGACACCTGTCGGAAGTCGAAACGAAGCTCTACGACCTGGTCGTCAAGCGCTTCCTCGCGGTCTTCTACCCCGCGGCCGAGTACCTGGTGACGACCCGTATAACGCGGGTCGAGGCGCACGCCTTCAAGACGGAGGGCAAGGTGCTCGTCGAGCCCGGCTGGCTTGCGATCTACGGGCGCGAGGCGGTCGAAGAGCAGGGTTCGCTGGTGAAGGTGGAAGCCGGCGAGCGTGTTCGGACGACCGAGATCGAATCGGTGCCGCTCGCGACGCGTCCACCTCCGCGCTACACCGAAGCGACGCTGCTGACCGCCATGGAAGGCGCCGGCAAGCTGATCGAGGACGACGAGTTGCGCGCAGCGATGGCCGGCAAAGGGCTCGGCACGCCCGCGACACGAGCACAGATCATCGAAAACCTGATCGACCAGCGATACATGGTGCGCGACGGCAAGGATCTGCGACCGACGCGCAAGGCATTCGACCTGATGACCCTCCTCAAGGGCCTCGACGGTCCGGAACTGACAGCCCCGGAGCTCACCGGAGAATGGGAATTCAAGCTGGCGCAGATGGAACGTGGCCGGCTGAAGCGCGATCTGTTCATGCGCGAGATCGCCGGCATGACGCAGAAAATCGTCGAACGCGCCAAGAGCTATGAGTCCGACACAGTACCGATCGAGGATCCGGCGCAACTCGGCACGCCCTGCCCGAAGTGCGGGCGGACAGTCACTGAGAACTACCGCCGCTTCGCCTGTACGAATTGCGACTTTTCGATACCCAAACACCCGGGCAGTCGCTCGCTGGAAGTGGAGGAAGTCGAGGAACTGCTGGGCAAGAGCACGATCGGACCGCTGTCGGGCTTCATCAGCAAAATGGGACGGCCGTTTTCGGCCGTGCTAAAGCTGACGCCCGAATACAAGCTCGAGTTCGACTTCGGCCAGGGCAATGACGACGGCAGCGCCGAAGAGGCTGTCGACTTTTCGGGTCAGCAGCCCATCGGACCCTGTCCGAAGTGCGGCGCGCAGGTCTTTGAGCAGCCGATGAACTACCTGTGAGAGCGAGCCACCGGACCGGAGAAGTACTTCTACTTCCGCTCGGGAAAAGTCATCTTGCAGCAACCGATTGAACGTGGGAAGATGGAAAATC